>DATCGH010000127.1:0-8024 GCA_036509055.1 Caldimonas sp. | reverse complement strand
CTGCGCGCCGTCATCAGCGCCGAGTCGAGCGTCTCGCGCTCGATCAGCGTCACGCCGAGCTCGTGCAGCTCGTAGTAGTGCTGGACGTTGCGGGCGCGGGCGACGACGGTCGCGTCCGGAAAGTTCTCGCGGATCATGCGGGCGCATTCGACGCTCTGCTCGATGTCGTCGATGGCGACGACGATCACCCGCGCCGCGTCCGCGCCGGCGGTGCGCATCAGGTCGAGCCGGGTGGCGTCGCCGTAGTGGACGCGCCAGCCGAACTTGCGCAGCGCCTCGATCGCCTCGGCATCGTGATCAAGCACGGTCGGTGCCACGCCGTTGGCGAACAGCATCCGGCCGACGATCTGGCCGTAGCGGCCGAAGCCGGCGATGATCACTGGGCCGCTCTGCGGCTCCTTCAGCTCTTCGACCCCGTCGCGGCGTGTCTGGCCGGCGAGGATCGGGATCCACCAGCGATCGGCAGCCACCAGCAGCAGCGGCGTCAGCGCCATCGAGATCGTGACCGCGGCGATGAGGAAGGACGAAGCCTGCGCGGCGATCACTCCCGCCTGGCTCGCGGTCTGGAAGACGACGAAGCCGAACTCGCCGCCCTGCGCCAGCAGGATGATGAAGACCGGCCGCTCGATCTTCGGGATCGGCATCGCCCGGCCCATCGCCCAGAGCACGCCGGCCTTGATCGCCAGGAAGGCGACGACCACGGCGGCGATCAGGAGCGGCCGGTCGAGCACGACCTGGAAGTCGATGTTCATGCCGACGGCGATGAAGAAGAGGCCGAGCAAGAGGCCCTTGAACGGCTCGATGTCGGTCTCGAGCTCGCGCCGGTACTCGCTTTCCGCCAGCAGCACGCCGGCGAGGAAGGCGCCGAGCGCCATCGACAGGCCGACCGCGTTCATCAGCGCCGCGGTCGCGACCACGAGCAGCAGCGAGGCGGCGGTGAAGATCTCGGGGGTGTCGCTCTTGGCGATCCAGCGCAGCATCGGCCGGAGCAGCAGCCGGCCGCCGAGGATGATCGCGGCGATCGTGCCCGCCGCCTTGGCCGCGCCCAGCCAGCCGCCGGCCGCCTCGTGACCCGAGGCGATGGCGAGGAACGGCAGCATTGCCAGGATCGGGATCGCGGCGATGTCCTGGAGCAGGGCGACGCTGAGCACGCTCTCGCCCGAGGTCGTGGCCATGAGGTTGCGTTCGGCCAGCACGCCCAGGCCGATCGCCGTCGACGACATCGCCAGTCCGAGGGCGACGACGACGGCGAGCCGCCACTCGATGCCAAACCCGATCGCGCCGAGCGCGAGCAGCAGCGCCGAGCCGAGAAGCTGCACGCTGCCCCAGCCGAAGATCGGCTTCCTCAGCGACCAGAGGCGCTGCGGCTCGAGCTCCAGGCCGATCAGGAACAGCATCAGCACGACGCCGAACTCGGCGAAGCCGAGCATGCTCTCGGCGTTGGTGACGAGCTTGAAGCCCCAGGGCCCGATCAGGACGCCGGCGCCGAGGTAGCCGATGATCGAGCCGAGGCCGAGGAACTTCGCCACCGGGACCGCGATCACGGCGGCGGCGAGGTAGACGAGCAGGCCGGTGAGCCAGGTGCCGTGTTCCATGCGCGCCCCTAGACCGATTCCATGACGTTCTCGATCGGCCGGGCCGTGAGCGGCACCTCGCAGGCCGGGCAGGGCGCCACCGATTCGATCTCCGGCCAGTCGGGATAGCGGGCGAGCTGGTCGACGTAGCGCTCGGCGTGCGCGGCGAGCTCGGCCTCGCTGGCCTTGTGCGCGCCGTGCAGCAGGAGCGGCGGCAGGAAGCGCATGCCGCAGAGCGCCGCGGTCTGCTCGTAGGGCGGCAGGAAGGCGTCGAAGAAGTAGCGGTTGTAGCTGTCGGGTCGGTACGAGGTCTCGGTGCCGCCGGTGGTGGCGGCGAGCCAGAGGTCCTTGCCGCGGACCGCGCTGCCGCCCGGTCCGTAGGCCCAGCCGAAGGCGAGCACCTCGTCGAGCCAGAGCTTGAGCAGCGGCGGCATGCCGTACCAGTGGATCGGGTGCTGCCAGACGACCAGCTTCGCCGCCACCAGCGCCGCCTGCTCCGCGGCGACGTCGATCAGGTAGTCGGGATAGAGGGCGTAGAGATCGCGGACCTCGATCCGCTGCGGCGCCGCCACGGCCTGGAGCTGCCGGGCGGCGAGCAGCATGCGGCGGTTGGCGCGCGATTGCTCGAGCTCGGGATGGGCGACGAGGACGAGGACGTCGGCACCGGCGGGTGCGGCCTCGGCCGACGCGGAGATGTCTGCCATGGGCGGCTTTCGCGAAGGGTTGTTGTCGCTGGTTACTCGGGATGGCGGCCTGGCGCCGGCGGCCGCTAACATAACCGCAAAACCGAAAACACAAGTGGAGGGCCTGCATGCCGGTGATCGTGGTCGCCAATCCCAAGGGTGGCGTCGGCAAGACGACGCTCGCCACCAATCTGGCCGGCTACCTCGCCTCGCGCGGCCATGCCGTGATGCTCGGCGACGTCGACCGGCAGCAGTCCTCGCGCACCTGGCTCGACCAGCGGCCGGCCGGGCTGCCGAAGATCAGCGCCTGGGAGACCACGCATGGCGACGTCGTGCGCCCGCCCAAGGGCACCACCCACGTCGTCCTCGACACCCCCGCCGGCCTGCACGGCAAGCGCCTCGACGAGGTGATGAAGCTGGCCGACAAGGTGCTGATCCCGCTGCAGCCGAGCATCTTCGACATCAACGCCACCCACGACTTCATCAACCAGCTGCTCGACCACCGCCGCAGCCCCGGGGTCCAGCTCGCGGTGGTGGGCACGCGCACCCGCGAGGGCACGATCTCCACCGATCAGCTGCGCAGCTTCCTCGAATCGGTGCGCGTGCCGCTGTTGGGGTTTCTGCGCGACACGCAGAATTACGTCCACCTCGCGGCCCACGGGCTGACGCTCTGGGACGTCTCCTCGGTGCGCTTCGAGCGCGACCGCGAGCAGTGGGAGCCGATCATGGTCTGGGTGAATTGATGCGCACGTTCGCCAAGCTCGCCGAGCTCGAACCCCTGGTCGGCGAGCACATCGCCGACAGCGACTGGATCGAGGTCACCCAGGCGCGGATCCAGCTCTTCGCCGAGGCCACCAACGATCACCAGTGGATCCACGTCGATCCCGAGCGGGCGAAAGCGGGACCGTTCGGCGCGACCATCGCCCACGGCTTCATGACCTTGTCCCTGCTGCCGGAAATGGCCGCTTCGGCGATGCAGGTCCTCGATACCCGAATGGGTGTCAACTACGGCCTGAACCGGGTACGCTTCCCGGCGCCGGTGCCTGCCGGGAGCCGGGTGCGCGGCCGCTTCAAGCTCCTGAAGTTCGAGCCGATCGACGGCGGCGCGCAGCTCACGTTCGAAGTCCTCATGGAACGCGAGGGCAGCGACAAGCCGGTCTGCATCGCCGAATCGGTGGGCCGCCGATTTGTCTGAGATCACCGCCATGAAAGTCCTGCTGATAGACGACCACCCGCTGATCCTCACCGCCTTGCAGAAGGTGATCGAAGGCATCGGCACCCACGTCTCGGTGGTGGGCGCGAGCAGCGCCAAGGCGGCGCGCGAGGCGCTCGCCGCCGATGGCGAGGCGTTCGACCTGATGCTGCTCGACCTGCGCCTGGGCGATGCTGACGGCTTCGACCTGCTGATCGAGCTGCGCAATGCCTGGCCAGCGGTGCCGGTGGTGGTGGTCTCGGCCTCGGACCGCAGCGCCGACGTGATCCGCTCGATTGACCTCGGGGCGATGGGCTTCGTGCCCAAGCGTGCCAGCAACGAGACGCTGCAGGAGGCGCTGCACGTCGTCATGCAGGGCGGCATCTACGTGCCGCAGATGACGATGAGCGGCGAGGGCGAGTCGGCCGGGGCGGGCGATCGCCGCTCCGGCGACCCGTCGAACTTCGCCGCCGCCCATTCGGCGGCGGCGATGGCGGCGTTCAAGCTGACGCCGCGCCAGACCGACGTCCTGGCGCTGCTGCTGCGGGGCCTGTCGAACAAGCTGATCGCGCGCGAGCTCAACCTCTCGGTCGAGACCGTGAAGGACCACGTCGCCGCCGTGCTGCGCGCCCTGGGCGTGAATTCGCGAACCCAGGCCGTGCTCGCCGTCAGCCAGATGCCGGGCCAGGGTGGCATCGCACCATGGCCGCCTCGTCCCTCGAACTGACCGCACCCTCGGGACCCACGGCCGCCACCGGCCGGCCGGCGTCCGACGAGGCGCCGCTCGACACCTTCGCGCTGCTGCGCGACCAGGTCCGCGGCACCTTCGCCTTCAATCGCACCTCGCTGGCCGGCCATCTGGTCGGCGCGGTCCTGATCGTCCTGATCCTCGCCGGCGCCGTGCCGCGGCCGCTCCTGGCTGGCTGGAGCGCCCTGTTCCTCGTGGTCTGGCTCCTCCGCCTGTCGCTCGCCTTGCGCTATGCCCGGCGCGAGCCCTCGACCGAGAAGCGCCTGCTCGCCCGGCTGCGCACCTGGCAGGTCGGCGTGCTCATCGGCGGCTCGCTGTGGGGCGCGGCCGCGTGGCTGTTCTTTCCCTACGGCACGAGCCCGCAGCAGATCGCCCTCGTGCTGGTCGTCTACACCTTCAGCGTCGCCAGCGTGCCGATCCTGGCGCCGCAATTCCCGCTGTTCGTGGTCTTCGTGACGCTGGTGTTCGCCCCGGCGATCGCCGCGGTCGCCGTGCAGCATGTCGACGACGGCTGGCAGCTCGCCACCCTGATGGCCGTGGCGATGGCGATGATCATCATCCTCGGCCGCAACTACCGCGCCTCGTTCGACAGCGTCATCGCCCTGAAGCTGCGCACCGAGATGCTGGCCGAGCAGCTGCGTGCCAAGAAGGCCGTGGCCGATGCGGCGCGGCAGGAGGCCGAGATCGCCAACCGCGCCAAGACCCAGTTCTTCACCGCCGCCAGCCACGACCTGCGCCAGCCGCTGCATGCGATGGGGCTGTTCGCCGAGGCGCTGCGCCAGCGCACCCACGAGCCCGAGGTGGCGCAGCTGGTGAACAGCATCAACGAATCGGTCGACGCGCTCGAGGGCCTGTTCTCCGAGCTGCTCGACATCACCCGGATCGACAGCGGCGGGGTCGAGGTCAATCCGCAGAGCTTCTCGGTCGGCGACATCTTCAGGAAGCTGCGCCTCCACTACGAGCCGACGGCGTTCGAGAAGGGACTGGGCCTGAGCTTTCGCGGCAGCAAGCACGTCGCCCTCGCCGATCCGCTGCTGGTCGAGCGGATCCTGCGCAACCTGGTGTCGAACGCCATCCGCTACACCGTCGACGGCTCGGTGCTGGTCAGCGCCCGGCGCGTCGGCGAGACCGTCCGCCTGCAGGTCTGGGACACCGGCCCGGGCATCGGCGAAGAGGAGCGGGTGCGCGTCTTCGAGGAGTTCTACCAGGTGCCCGGCACGCCCACGGCGGCGCTCGGCGAGCACAAGAAGGGGCTCGGCCTCGGCCTGGCGATCGTCAAGCGGCTGGCGCAGCTGATGCAGGCGCCGATCGCGCTCCGCTCCCGGCTCGGCCACGGCTCGGTCTTCACCCTCGACCTGCCGGTCGGCACGGCGCCGCGGCCCGGGCAGCGCGAGCAGCCCGGCAAAGGACCCGTCGGGCTGACGCTCGACGGCCGGCTGATCGTCATCGTCGAGGACGAGCCGGCGGTGCGTGCGGGCCTGGAGGTGCTGCTGCACGGCTGGGGCGCAGAGATCGTCGCCTTCGAGAGCGTCGGCGCGACCCGCGCGTGGGCCGAAGCGAGCGACCCGAAATCGGTGCAGCCGGCGCTTGTCATCGCCGACTACCGGCTGGAGCAGGGCGAGACCGGGATCGCGGCGATCGACCTGCTGCGCCAGCGCTTCGGCCATGCGCTGCCGGCGATCGTCGTCACCGGCAGCAGCATGACCGGCCACGACAAGGAAGCTCTGGAGCACGACTTCCACCTGCTGATCAAGCCGGTGCTCCCAAACAAGCTGCGGGCGATGATCGCCTTCAAGCTCGCCGGGAAGGCGAAGACAGGCTAGCGTCGGCCGCCGGGGCGCGGCGCAGCGACACCAGCGTCTGCTCGCAGCGCGCCAGCGCGGCCGAGACTTCGTGCGTCGCCTCCAGCAGGGCCAGGGCGGCAGCGGTCGGCACCAGGCGCTTGCCGCGGACCTCGAAAAGGCAGACGTCGAGCGCCTCGCCGAGCTTGCGCAGGTGACCCGAGACGGTCGGCTGGGCGATGCACAGCGCCTGCGCGGCCCGGCTGGCGCTGCCCAGGCGGACCGTGGCCTCGAAAGCGGCGAGCTGGGGCAGGGTGCCGTGCCTGAAATAGCGGCGAAGCGGCGGAGAGCCTGGCGGGTTCGTCATTGCCGTTCCTCGTTGCAGAGAAAGGCAAAGGTCTTGCTCTTGCCGCGTTGGCAACTGCGCGCCGGGGCCTCGTGGCCCGTATTGACGACGACGCAGACGTCCCGGAAGACCGGGGCGCGAGCTACTCCCGCTTTGCAGGGTGGCGACCCGAAGGCCGCCGCAAAGGCGCCATTCTGGCATCGACTGGAAGGCCCTGCCGGGGTCGTGTCCGCATCGATCGCGATTCGCGATGGATCGCGATTCTCGAAGCATCGCCGGGAGAGCGGCTCGCAGAATCGGCGCTGACTTCCGGGCCTCCGGGCCTTTCGAGCTGATGGACCTCTCGCAGTCTCTCTCCGCGCTGCTCGCGATCATCGTCATCGACCTGGTGCTGGCCGGCGACAACGCCATCGTCATCGCCCTGGCGGCGCGCAGCCTGCCGGCGCAGCTGCAGAAGCGCGCCATCGTCTGGGGCGCGGCCGGCGCCATCGTCGTGCGCAGCCTGATGACGGTGATCGTCGTCTGGCTGCTCAACATCCCGGGCCTGCTGCTCGCCGGCGGCCTGCTGCTGCTCTGGATCGCCTACCGCCTGCTCGTGCCCGAGGCCGAGAGCGGGCAGTCGCACGGCGCCGCGCCGACGACGTTCTGGGGCGCGATGCGGACCATCGTCATCGCCGACGCGGTGATGGGGCTCGACAACGTGCTCGCCGTGGCCGGCGCCGCCCACGGCAGCTATCTGCTGGTGGTGCTGGGCCTGGTGATCAGCGTGCCGATCGTCGTCTGGGGCAGCACGGTCGTGCTCAAGGTCGTCGATCGCTTCCCGGCGGTCGTCTACGTCGGCGCCGGGGTGCTGGTCTGGACGGCGGTGAAGATGGTCCTCGGCGAGCCGCTGCTGAAGCCGATGCTCGTCGCCGCGCCGCTCTCCGGCCTGCTGCTGTACCTCGCGATCCCGATCGTCCTGTGGGCGGGGTTCATCAGGAACCATCGTCGGCTCGAGTCGCGCATCCATCACCGGCTGGACTCGTTCCGCTCCCAGCTGCCGCCGACCGCCGCGTCTGCCGCGTCGGTGAGAGCCGTTCCCGTTCTCCCCCAGGAAAGCGAAGGAGACACCGCCGTGCTCAAGGTCCTCATCCCGGTCGACGGCTCGAGCAACAGCCTGCGCGCCGTGCGCCACGCGATCGACGAATACCGGCGCCATCACGAGCTGGAGTTGCATCTGTTCAACGTCCAGCCGCGGCTGTCGCGACACATCTCCCGCTTCGTCGGCCGCCGCGAGCGCGAGGCCTACATGCACGATCGCGCCGACGCGGCAATGGCGAGCGCGGTCGCGCTCGTGGTGCAGGCGCAGGTACCGTACCGGACGCACTGGGCCACCGGCGATCGGGCCGAGGAGATTTGCCGCATCGCGGCTCGGCTCGGCGTGCACCACCTCGTCATGGGAACGGCGCGCAAGAACTCGATCACCCGGATGCTCGAAGACTCGGTCACGCACCGGGTGCTCGAGACGACGCCGGTGCCGGTCGAGGTGATCACCGGCGACGCGGTCTCGCGCTGGGAACGCTGGGGCCTGCCGGCGGGCGTCCTCGGCGCCGGCGGCCTGCTGCTGCTGGCCATGGACTGACCCGCGGGCCGCGACCGGCGAGAGGGCCGGCGTCGGATCGCCCGGCCTACAACACCTGGTAGGCCAGCCTGACGTAGAT
>DATCGH010000126.1:0-2469 GCA_036509055.1 Caldimonas sp. | reverse complement strand
CTCGCCGGCACCTCGGCACGCGCCAACTCGGGCAACCCGCAGACCCGCCGCTGGGCGCTGCGCGGCGCCGCGAGAAACGCATGGGTGCCGCCGTCGCCGGCGGCCTCGCCGCCGAAATAGATGCAGCCGCCGACGCCGCTCCAGGGATTGCGACGCATCACCTGGCGCGCCGGAATCAGCATCTCCTGCCCTTCCGGCCAGTGGGCGAGCGCGAGCCGGCTCTCGCTGCCGCGCCAGGCCAGGCTGTCGAGCATCGCGCCGTCGCTGCGCGCCAGCGCCCCGAGGGCATCGGCCAGATCGGCGCAGCGCAGGCGGAAGGGATGGGCCGGTGCGTCGGGATTCTCGATCGGCGACGCCAGCGCCGCGGCGGCGGCGGCGAACCAGCGATCGGCGTCGAAGCCGAGCCGATGCTCGACCCGGGCGTTGCTGCGGCTGCTGAAGGCGAGCAGCGCGGCGTCGAAGGCGGCGAGCTGCGACGCGACCTGCTCGGCCGGCGGCGGCGGCGGCGTGCGCGCCAGGCCGTTCTCCGCCAGCCAGGCGCGCCAGGTCGAGGCGCCGCGCCATTCGCGCTGGCAGGCGGGCAGCGCGGCGAGCACGCCGGCGCCATCGGGGATGCGGGTGCCGATCGCGCTGCGGTGCCGCACCGCGGGCTCGAAGGTCTTCAGGGCCGCGACCAGGCGAACGCTCAGGTAGCGCTCCTGCGGGCTGCGGCCGGAGGCATCGGCATCGGCCGGGCGGATCACCGCCACCAGCAGGACGACGCCGAGCAGCACCGGCACGACCGCGATGCTCGCGGCGATCGCGAAGTCGAGCAGCGAGGCGGGCTTGCGTTCAGCCATCGCGCGCCCTTGCCGGCAGGTCGAGGTGGACGACGAGCGCCAGGAAGGCGAGGTTGACCAGCAGCGAGGTCATGCCGAAGCTGACGAAGGGAAAGGTGACGCCGGTGAGCGGCAGCACCGCCATGTTCCCGGCGACAGTGACCGCGAGCTGGCAGAGCGCCAGCACCACCCAGGCGACCGCGATCCAGCTGAGCAGCGCCTGGCCGTCGTGCGCGAGCTGGCCGGCGCGCGCGACCAGCCGCGGCTCGCCGCGGGTGACGCGGCCGTGGTGGCGGATCAGCCGATGCAGCCAGAGGGCGCAGCCGAGCGCCGCCGCCCAGGCTGCGGCGGCGCCGAACACGCCGACGATCGCGGTGAAGGTGTAGTCGCTGTGGATCTGTGCTGGCACGCCGCCGCAGCGACCGGCGATGGCGTAGCCGCACCAGGGCGCGGCGCCGAGGCCGAAGCCCTGCGCCGGTGCCGCCCGCTGGAACCAGGTGACAAGCGCAAGCTGGTCGTTGCCCGAGGCGAACGGCGCCGCCAGGCTCTCAAGCCGCTCGGCAGCGACGCCGTCGACCGAACCGAGGGCGAACAGCGCCCAGGTGACGCCGCCGATCCACAGGCCGAACAGGACGACCGCGAGGAAGAACGCAGTCCAGCGCTGGCCGCTACGCAGGTGCCACCACATCGCCACCGAGGCGGCGAGGAACGCGCCCGAGCCGTAGCCGGCGATCAGCAGCGGCCCCATGTCGCGGGTCAGCACCATCGCCCCGATCAGCACGCCGATCACCAGCGCCAGCGGCCAGACGTAGCGCCAGAAGGCGATGCCGGCCGGACCGGCACGCGCCAGCCGCTCGGCCAGCGGGCCGGCACGGAGGAAGAAGAACCAGGCCGCGCCGATGATCAGCCAGACCCGGCCGAGCTCCGAAGTGAGCTGGCGCAGGTTGGCGAAGGCGAAGCCGAAGCCGAGCACGGCCAGCGCGGCGAAGAGGCCGATGGCGCCGGCCGCGCCGGCCGCGCCGAGCCGCTGGCTGGCGGCGCGCGCCGCCTCGCCGGCGATCGAAAGGCTCCAGGCGAGGCCGTGCGCCAGCGGCCGGCGCAGGAACAGCAGCAGCGAGAACACCAAGAGGCCCAGCCAGAGGTGGCCCTGGTGGTACAGCGCCAGGTAGCGGTTGGTGCGATGCGCATGGGCCGAGAGATCGAACAGCAGCAGCCAGCCGAGACCGGTGGCCAGCACCAGCCCGGCATAGCCGATGCGCGAGCTCATCACCTGCGCCGGGGCGGCCGCATCGAGGCCCGGATCGCGCCGGCGCAGCAGCGAGAAGACCAGCGCCAGCACGGCGCCGCCCGCCAGCATGAGCACCCAGCTCGCCGGCCGGCTGTCCCAGGAGACGTCGATGCGGCCGGGATCAAAGCCGCGGCTGCCGGGGAACGGCCACGGCACGCGCGCCAACCACGCCGCCCCGGCCCAGGCGGCGAGCGACAGGGCGACACCGAAGGCGGGATCGATGCGCCGCCGGCTCGCCAGCATCAGCAGGTAGCCGAGGCCCAGGCCCCCGGCCCATTGCCAGCCGGCCGTCTGCATCAGCTCGCGCATCGCCTCGTTCTTGCGCGCCCGCACGGCCGACTGGCGGGCATCGGCCATCAGCGC
>DATCGH010000125.1:0-2155 GCA_036509055.1 Caldimonas sp. | reverse complement strand
GCGCTGATGGCGGCGCAGATCAGGAAGCTCCTCAACAAGCCGGAGTACTGGGACAACACCTTCGCCGCGGGCTACCAGAGCACCACCTACGGCGCCGACGGCAAGCTCCCGGAACGGACCCAGGCACTTGTCGACAAGGTGCGCGGCAAGCTCGGCGGCGGCGAGATCGACGTCCTGTTCTGGTGGGTCGCGCTCGGCTACGACACCGTCAAGATCATCGAGTACGCGGCGAAGACCGCCGGGTCGTTCGACCCGGCAGCGATCCAGAAGGTGCTCGAGAACACCAAGGACTATCGCGGCGTCTACACCAGCTATTCCTGGAGCCCGACCGAGCGCAACGGCTTTCCCGACGCCAACATGGCGATGAACGCGGCGAGCACCTTCAAGGACGGCAGCTTCAAGCCCGCGCCGCGCTGATCACCGCTGACCCGCGACGCCACCACGGCCATGCTCACCGTCGTCGTTTCGGGCCTCGCGATCGGCATGCTGTATGCGGCCGTCGCGCTGGTCTACAACGTGATGTTCTCCACCTCCAAGGTGCTGTCCGTCACCACGGGTCACATCGCCATGCTGGGCGGCGTGTTCGGCGCCTG
Source organism: Caldimonas sp. (assembly GCA_036509055.1). Classification (GTDB taxonomy): domain Bacteria; phylum Pseudomonadota; class Gammaproteobacteria; order Burkholderiales; family Burkholderiaceae_C; genus Schlegelella_A. The sequence continues at coordinate 1,562 of DATCGH010000125.1, read as the reverse complement.
GTTCATGACCGGGCTGCACCTGCACTGGGTGATCGGCCTGGCCGGGGCGATTGCCGTGGGCGCCCTGTTCGGCGGCCTGACCGAGCTGCTGGCGATCCGCAGGGTCCTCAATCGCAGCGACGAGCACCTCTGGCTGCTCAGCACGCTGGCGCTGGCGACCATGGTTCAACAGGCGGTGGGGTTGTGGTGGGGCACCGAGCCGCGGCCGTTCCCGCGCCTGATCGATCAGTCGTTCGGCGCCGGCGCGCTCGACCAGAAGTTCTGGCTGCCGATCGCGCTCGCGGTGCTGATGGCGATCGGCCTCGAGGTCTTCTATCGCCGCACCATGTTCGGCAAGCTGTTCCTGGCGATGTCGGAAGACGCGTTCGCGGCGCGCGCGCGCGGCGTCTCGACCGACCGGATCCGGGTCTTGTCGTACGTGTTGTCGGGCGCGCTCGGCGGCCTGGCGGGCTTTGCCGCCGGGCAGCTCACCTTCGCCTACTTCGCGCTCGGTCTGACGCTCACCCTCAACGGCTTCATCGCGCTGGCCGTCGGCGGGCTGGGCAGCAACGTCGGCGCGCTGATCGGCGGCGCTGCGCTCGGCCTGCTCAACGCCTTCGCCAGCCACTGGTTCGGCGGCAGCTACCAGCAGACGATCGCGGTCGGCCTGCTGATGGTGGTGCTGCTGCTCAAGCCTGAGGGCCTGCTCGGCTCGAAGAACGTGAGGCCGGTATGACGGCGAACCTGCGCACCGGCATCTCCCTCGCGGTCGCGGCGCTGCTCGTCGCCACCTTGCCGCGCTGGGCTGGCGATCAGTACCAGCTGCACCTCGCCGCGCTGATCTGCGTCTACTGGATCCTGATCGCCGGCCTCAACCTGGTCGTCGGCTACACCGGGCAGCTGTCGATCGGCCACGTCGGCCTGCTCGCGATCGGCGCCTACGCCTTCGCCATCCTCGCCGGCAAGATGGGCTGGCATCCGGCGGCAGCCCTGATCGCGGCGGGTGCGCTCGGCGGCCTCTGCGGGCTGGCGCTCGGCCTGCCTTCGCTGCGCCTGCCCGGCTTCTACTTCGCGATGGCGACGATGGCGTTCGCCCTGATCGTCGGCGAGATCGTCCTCGCGCAGGTCGGCCTCACCGGCGGCGGCGTCGGCCTGCCCGGTCCGGTGTTCCCGGCGCCGTTCGACACGCCGCACGGCTTCTACTACCTGGTCGCCGCGCTCGCGGTGCTGACGACGTGGCTGAGCTGGAACGTCGCCCGACGCTTGTGGGGCATCGGCCTGATGTCGATCCGCGACAACCCGGTCGCGGCACAGGCGGTCGGCGTTCCGCTCTTTCGCGCCAAGCTCACCGTGTTCGTCTTCAGCGGCATCACCGCCGGGATCGCCGGCGCAACCTTCAGCAGCCTGCAGAGCTACATCACGCCCGACACCTTCGTCTTCGAGCTGAGCCTCTTCTTCTTCGTCTGCATCATCATCGGCGGCCGCGGCAGCATCGTCGGTCCGTTCCTCGGCACCGTCGTGCTGACCGCATTGCCGGAGCTCGTCGCGCCGCTCGCCAAGCTCGGCAACTTCTTCTACGGGCT
>DATCGH010000124.1:0-2239 GCA_036509055.1 Caldimonas sp. | reverse complement strand
CTGGTGCGGCAGGCCGACGACATGCCAGGGCGGCGCCACGACGCCGCCCTCGGCGGCGAAGGTCAGCAGCAGCGGCTCGGCCGCGAGCCTGGCGGCCGCCACGGCGGCAAGCAGGGCGACGGCCAGACGGCGCAGCATCCGGGTCCCGCAAGGACGAAACGCGTCGACGATCAGCGCGCAGGCGGGTCGACCGCGCCGTAGCTGCCGCCGCCGGGCGACTCGATCACGAAAACATCGCCCCGCGCCATCTCGATCGAGGCGATGTGGTCGAGCACAACGACGCTGCCGTCGGCCCGCTCGACCCGGTTGATGCCCGGCAGCCCGGGACCGCCCCCTTGCGCGCCGAACGCGCCCTGATGCCGGTTGTTCGACAGGATCGATGCGGTCATCGGCTCGAGGAAGCGGACCCGGCGAATGGCGCCGTCGCCGCCGTTCCAGCGGCCGCGGCCGCCCGAGCCCGGCCGGATCGCGTAGCTGTCGAGGCGCACCGGGAAGCGGAACTCGAGCACCTCGGGGTCGGTGAGGCGCGAGTTCGTCATGTGCGTCTGCACGACCGAGGTGCCGGCGAAGCCGTCGCCTGCGCCCGAACCGCCGGAGATCGTCTCGTAGTACTGGTAGCGCTCGTTGCCGAAGGTGAAGTTGTTCATCGTCCCCTGCGACGAACCCATGGTGCCGAGGGCGCCGTAGAGCGCGTTGGTGATGCAGGTCGAGGTCTCGACGTTGCCCGCGACCACCGAGGCCGGCGGCTCGGGGTTGAGCATCGATCGCTCGGGAATGATCACCTTCAGCGGCTTCATGCAGCCGGCATTGAGCGGGATCTCGTCGGCGACGAGCGTGCGAAAGACGTACAGCACCGCGGCCATGCAGACCGCAGTCGGGGCGTTGAAGTTGTTCTCGAGCTGCGGCGAGGTGCCGGTGAAGTCGATCTCGGCGCTGCGGCTGGCGGCGTCGACCCGGATCGCGACCTTGATCACCGCGCCGTTGTCGAGCGCCAGGGCGAAGGCGCCGTCCTTCAGCCTGGTGATGACACGGCGCACCGACTCCTCGGCGTTGTCCTGCACGTGCCGCATGTAGCTCTGCACCACCTCCAGCCCGTATTGCGCGACCATGGCGCGCAGCTCGCGCACGCCCTTCTCGTTGGCCGCGACCTGGGCCTTCAGGTCGGCCAGGTTCTGCTCCGGATTGCGCGCAGGATGGGTGCCGCTCTGCAGCAGGGCGCGCATCTCCGCCTCGAGGAAGCGGCCGCCGGAGGCGAGCTTGACGTTGTCGATCTGCACGCCCTCTTCCTCGATGCGCGTGGAAAACGGCGGCATCGAGCCCGGTGTCGTGCCACCGATGTCGGCGTGATGGCCGCGCGAGCCCACGTAAAACGTGGGCTCCCCCTGCGCGCCGTCATGAGGCCCTCCATCCCGACCCTCCTCCCCGGGGGAGGCGGGCCAGCTTTCGGACAAGTACACCGGCGTCACCACGGTCACGTCGGGCAGGTGCGTGCCGCCATGGTACGGATCGTTCAGCACGTACACGTCGCCCGGCAACATCTTCCCGGCGTTGCGCGCGATCACCGTCTTGATCGATTCGCTCATCGAGCCGAGGTGCACCGGCATGTGCGGCGCATTGGCGATCAGGTTGCCGTCGGCATCGAACAGGGCGCAGGAGAAGTCGAGCCGCTCCTTGATGTTCACCGAGTAGGCGGTGTTCTGCAGCTGCAGCCCCATCTGCTCGGCGATGTTCATGAACAGGTGGTTGAACACCTCGAGCAGCACCGGGTCGACCGTGGTGCCGATCGCCTGCCGCGCCGTGCGCGGCACGACCCGCTCGAGCACCAGGTGGTCGAGGGCGGTGATCCGCGCCCGCCAGCCGGGCTCGACGATGGTCGTGGCGTTGCGCTCGGCAACGATCGCCGGACCGTCGATGACCTGCCCCGGCCGGGCCTCGTCGCGCTCGACCAGGGCGGCATCGTGCCAGCGGCCTTCGGAGAACATGCGCACGCTCGCCTTGGCCGGAGCGGGGCCGCTCGCGAGGGTCGCATGGCGGGTCTCGGCGGGCGCATCGCCGGCGCCGACCGCCTCGACCGACACCGCCTCGACGATCAGCCTTCGCTCGCTCATGAGAAAGGCGAAGCGCTGCCGGTAGACCGCCTCGAACGAAGCGCGTACCGCTGCGACATCGCCGAACGGCACGACCATCGCCGAGTCGGTGCCTTCGTAGCGCACGTGGATGCGGCGATGGACCGCGATCT
>DATCGH010000123.1:0-2712 GCA_036509055.1 Caldimonas sp. | reverse complement strand
GTCGAACGGCTGTTTCGTCGACTCAAGGGGTACCGCCGAATCTTCTCAAGGTTCGAAAAGCTCGACGTCATGTTCCTCGGCTTTATCAGCTTCGTGCTGGTCGCCGACGGACTGCGCTTGTGTTAACAGGCCCTAGCAGATGCCGGACCACGGCAACTCACATTCATCGACGGAGCCACCATGACCACGACCATCACGCCCTACCTCTCGTTCGACGGCACCACGCGAGAGGCGTATGCGTTCTACGAACAGGCGCTCGGCGCCAAGATCCTGACCATGATGCGCTACGGCGACATGCCGAAGACGGAAGGCCAGGGCCCAGGGTGCGATGGCGCGCCGCTGGTGGCCGACGACATCATGCACGCCTGTCTCGAGCTGCCCGGCGGCGCGATGCTGTTCGCCGGCGACGTGCCGCCGCACATGATGCCGCCCGAGGGATACGACGGGATCAAGGGCGTCATGCTGGCGCTGCAGTACGACACCGTCGACGCGGCGCAGAGCGCGTTCCACGCGCTGTCGCAAGGCGGCAAGGTGACGATGCCTCTCGGCCCGGCGTTCTGGGCGAAGACGTTCGGGATGTTGACCGACCGGTTCGGCGTCGATTGGGGCATCAGCGGCGAGCCGATCCCGATGCGCTGAAAGACGCGACCCTTCCCGCCGATTGGGCTCAGGCCCGCGGCCGGTACGCGACCATGTCGATCTCGACCTTCGCATCGACCATCAGGCGGGCTTCGGTCGTCGAGCGCGCCGGGCGGCCGTTGGCGAAGTAGCTCATGTAGACGCGGTTGAACGCGCCGAAGTCGCGCGCGTCCTGCAACCAGCAGGTGCTCTTGCAAACGTCGTCGAAGGTCGCTCCGGCAAGCGCGAGAACGGCCTTGAGGTTCTCCATCACCTGGCGGGTCTGGGCTTCGATGCCGCCGGCGACGATCTCGCCGTCGGCGCCGGCGGGGACCTGCCCCGACACGTAGACGAAGTCGCCGGCGCGCACGGCGGGCGAGAACGGCCGCACCTGGCGGTCCGACGCTAGGGGTGGATTGCCCAGGTATTCCAGTGGCATGACGCCTCCTCGAAAGCCACGGAGTGGCGATGTCCTGAAATATATTTTCAGATGACGGCCTGCGGGTCCTGGGGTTTCCCCCCGAAGTCGCCGCGCCACCGCTGAATTAGTCTCCGAAACTGAAATTTGACTTCACGGGAGCGCTCGATGACCGATGGGATTCACATTCACCGCCGCACCGCCGTGTCATCGCTGCTGGCCCTCGCTGCCACCGGCGCCGGATTACCGGTGGGTGCGCAGGCGGGCAGGTCCGCCCTCAATCTGGCGATGGTCGCCGAGCCGCCCACGCTCGACATCCAGTCGACGCCGGCCGACCTGGTCTGCATCATCATGCAGCACGTCTACGAGCCGCTCTACACCTTCGACGCGAAGGCGGCGCTGGTGCCGATGCTGGCCGAAGCGATGCCCACGATCTCGGCCGACGGCAAGGTCTATGGCATCACGCTGCGCAAGGGCGTCAAGCTGCACAGCGGGCGCGATCTCGACGCAGAAGACGTCGTCGCCAGCCTCAAGCGCTGGATGGAGGTCTCGCCGCGCGGCAAGTCGGTGGGGGCGCAGCTGGCCGATCTGTCCGCCAAGGGGCCGCTCTCCGTAGAGATCAGTCTCAAGAACGCCTACGCACCGCTGCTCTCGCAGCTGGCGATGGCCTCGGGCATGGCCGCGATCATGGCCAAGGAGACGCTCGCCCAGCCACTGCGCGAATTCGTCGGCACGGGACCCTACCGCTTCAAGGAGCGCAAGCCCGATCAGTACGTGCTGCTCACCCGCTTCGACGCCTACTCGGCGCGCAAGGAGGCGGCGAGCGGCTACGGCGGCAAGCGCCAGGCGACGGTGGAGGAGCTCCGCTTCGTGCCGGTTCCGAACGCCAACACGCGGGTCGAAGGCGCGCTCGCCGGCCAGTTCCATTACGCGGACCTGCTGCCGATCGAGGCGCTCGGGCGGCTCGAGAAGGCGGGCGGCAAGGCCGTTCCCATCATGACGCCGTCGTTCGGCTTCCCCTACCTGGTGTTCAACACCAAGGAAGGCTCGATGGCGCAGCAGCCGGTCAGGAAGGCCCTGCAGACGGCGCTCGGCGAAGGAGAGATGCTCGCGGCCGGATTCGGCGACACGCGCTTCTTCATCGTCGAGGGCAATCACTTCCCGAAAGGCACCCCGTTCTATTCCGATGCCGGCACCGCCGCCTACAACGAGCGCGATTCCAAGAAGTCGAAGACCCTGGCCGAGCAGGCCGGCTACAAAGGCGAGCCGGTGCGCATCCTCACCAGCCGGCAATACGACTTCCACTACAACATGGCGCTGATCATGGCCGAGCAGTTGAAGCGCGCCGGCTTCAAGGCCGAGCTGAACGTGGTCGAGTGGGCGACGCTGCTGCAGCGCCGCGGCGACCCGAAGCTGTGGGATATCTACATCACGCACTCGGGCCTCTTCCCCGAGCCGATGCTCTCGCCGCCGCAACTCGGAGAAGGCGCGCCTGGCTGGTGGAGCTCGCCGGCCAAGCAGGCCGCGCTCGCGGCGCTCAACCAGGAACCGAACCCGGCCAAGCGCGGGCCGCTCTGGGCCAAGGTGCAGCAGGTGGTGTACGACGAGGTGCCCTACATCCAGGTCGGCAAGTTCGCCAGCCTCTCGGCGCGATCGCCGGCGCTTCAGGGCTACAC
>DATCGH010000122.1:0-5358 GCA_036509055.1 Caldimonas sp. | reverse complement strand
ACCAGGACGTCGTCGCCGACCTTGAGGTGCTGCAGGCGCGAGGTGAGCGGGCCCTCCTGCACCTTGATGCTGAAGAACTCGAGATGCTCCTCCCAGTGGGCGCTGGCGATCGAATAGGCGCGCATCAGCGCCCGGCCGTCGACCATGAGCCCGACCATGACGAAGTGGCCGCTCTCGAAGCGCAGGCTCGTCGCGCGGGTGGAGGTGAAGGTGAAGAGGGACTCGTTCCAGTGGTGGACGGAGAGGACCTTCTGGACTTCGTAAGCGGCCATGCGATGGGGAACCTGAGGATCGGAATGGGGGGAGGGAGGGTGGCGCTTGTCGCCGGCGCCGCCAGGGCGCATGCTAGATTGTCCCCGCAATGACGGAGGCCCGTCGTTGGCGAAGGGAGGCGCGGCGATGACCCGTTTCGAGCAGCCCCGGTCGGTGGCCGAAGCCGCGAGCCTGCTCGCTGCCGGCGACTGGGCGGTGCTCGCCGGCGGCACCGATCTCTATCCGGCGCACGTCGGCCGGGCGATCGCCCGCCCGGTGCTCGACCTCTCGCGCGTCGACGGCCTGCGCGGCATCCGTCGCAGCGAATCGGGCTGGACGATCGGCGCCACCACCACCTGGAGCGACGTGATCCGGGCCGACCTGCCGCCGCTCTTCGATGCCCTCAAGGCCGCGGCCCGCGAGGTCGGCGGCGTGCAGATCCAGAACACCGGCACCGTCGCCGGCAACGTCTGCAATGCCTCGCCGGCGGCCGACGGCGTGCCGGCGCTGCTCGCGCTCGGCGCCGAGGTCGAGCTGCAGAGCGCCGCGGGGTCACGGCGCCTGGCGCTCGAGGATTTCGTGCTCGGCAGCCGCCGCACCGCGCGGCGCGACGCCGAGCTGGTGAGCGCGCTGCACATTCCGGCGCGTGCGGCCGGAGCGCGCTCGGTGTTCCTCAAGCTCGGCGGCCGACGCTACCTGGTGATCTCGATCACGATGGTGGCGGTGCTGATCGAACTCGACGCCGACGGCGCAGTCGCCCATGCCGGCGTCGCCGTCGGCAGCTGCTCGGCGGTGGCCAAGCGCCTGCCGGCGCTCGAAGCGCGTCTGGTGGGGCGCGACGCGGCGACGCTCGCCGCCTGCGTCGAGCCCGGCGACCTCGCGCCGCTGACGCCGATCGACGACGTCCGCGCCAGCGGCGAATACCGCCTCGACGCGACCGTGACCCTGCTTCGCCGAGCCCTCGCGGCGTTCGCCCCATGACCGCGCGCGACCTCGCCGCCCGGCAGATCGTGCGCCTGCAGGTCAACGGCGGCCACCGCGAGCTCGTCGGCGACCCGACCCGGCGGCTCTCCGACGCGCTGCGCGACGAGCTCGGCCTGACCGGCACCAAGATCGGCTGCCACGCCGGCGATTGCGGCGCCTGCACCGTGCTGCTCGATGCCGAGCAGGTGTGCTCCTGCATCGTCGCCGTCGGCCAGTGCGAAGGCCGGGAGGTGACCACGGTCGAGGGCCTGGCCGCGGCGGGTGGGGCGCTGTCGGCCTTGCAGCGCGCCTTCGTCGCCCACGGTGCGGCGCAATGCGGCATCTGCACCCCGGGCATGCTGATGAGCGCCGAATCGCTGCTGCGCATCAAGCCGAAGCCGAGCGAGGCCGAGGTGCGCGATGCGCTGGCCGGCGTGCTCTGCCGTTGCACCGGCTACACCAAGATCGTCGAGGCGGTGCTCGCCGTGGCCGCGGGCGAGGTGGCGGCGGCACCGGTGGCCGAGAGCGGCAAGTCGGTCGGCAGCCGTGCTGCCCGCCTCGACGCGCCCGCCAAGGTGCGCGGCGACGAGCGCTTCGGCGCCGACGCGTGGCCCGGCGATCCGGCCGGCGTGCTGGCGATGCGCGTGATCCGCTCGCCGCATCCGCATGCGGCGTTCACGCTCGGCGACGTGGCGGCGTTCCGGCGCCGCTGGCCCGGCGTCGTCGATGTCCTCACTGCCGCCGACGTGCCGAACAACGCCTTCGCGATCTTTGCCGACCTGCGCGATCAGCCCGTTCTCGCCGACGGCGTCGCCCGGTTCCGCGGCGAGGCGGTGCTTGCCCTCGTCGGCGACGCCGAGACGCTGCTGACGCTGGCCGAGTCCGACGTGCCGCTCGCCTTCTTGCCGCGCCCGGCGCACGAGACGACCGCCGCGGCCTTCGCCGCTGCCGCGGCCGGCGAGGCGTTGCATGCGCGCTATCCCGACAACGTGCTCTGCCGCGGCCGGGTCGTCACCGGCGATGTCGAGGCCGCGCTCGCCGACCCGGCCCGCTCGGCCCGGCGTGCGAGCGCGAGTTTCGAGACCCGCTACGTCGAGCACGCCTACATCGAGCCGGAGGCCGGCTGGGCCGAGGTGATCGAGGGCGCCGCGGCGGGCGCGCCGCGGCGGATCCGGGTCTTCGCCTGCACCCAGACGCCCTACATGGACCGCGACGAGATCGCCCACGTGCTGGCGATCGCACCGGAGCGGGTGCACATCGTGCCCTCGGCGATCGGTGGCGGCTTCGGCGGCAAGCTCGACATCTCGGTGCAGCCGCTGCTCGCGGTCGCCGCCTGGAAGCTCGGCCGGCCGGTGCGCCTGGTCTACGAGCGGCCGGAGTCGATGCAGTCCAGCACCAAGCGGCATCCGGCGCAGATGGCCGCAACCGCGACCTGTGCGGCAGACGGCACGCTCTGCGCCTTCGATTTCAGCGGCGATTTCAACACCGGCGCCTACTCGTCCTGGGGACCGACGGTCGCCAACCGGGTGCCGATCCACGCCACCGGCCCCTACCGCGTGCCGCACGTGCGCGCCCTGACCCGCGCGGTGCTCACGAACAACAGCGTCGCCGGCGCCTTCCGCGGCTTCGGCGTGCCGCAGGCGGCGCTGCTCGGCGAGCTGCTGATCGACGAGCTCGCCGCGCAGTGCGGCGCCGACCCGCTCGAGTTCCGCCATCGCAACGCCCTGCGCGCCGGCGATCGCACGCCGACCGGTCAGCGACTGGAAGCGAGCGTCGGTTTGCGCGAATGTCTTGATGCGCTGCGGCCGGCGTGGGCGGCGGCGCGGGCGGCGGCGGACGCGTTCAATGCCGAGGCGTCGGCGGCAGGGCAGCCGCTGCGTCGCGGCGCCGGTGTCGCCTGCATGTGGTACGGCATCGGCAACACCGTCATCGCCAATCCCTCGACGATGCGCGGCGCGCTGCGCTGCGACGCCGTGCAGGGCGCCCATCTCTTCCTCTACAACGGGGCGCAGGAGATCGGCCAGGGCACCGCGACGATCATGCCGCAGATGTTCGCCGACGCCGTCGGCCTGCCGCTGGCCTGCGTGCGCCAGGTGATGGGCGACACCGACCTGACCGCCGATGCCGGCAAGTCGTCGGCCTCGCGCCAGACCTTCGTCTCCGGCAACGCCGCTCGGGCGGCGGGGCGGGCGCTGCGAAAACAACTGCTCGAACGGCTCGACCTGCCGGGCGCCGACGATGCCGAGATCCGCCTGGAGCTCGACCGCTTCGCGCTCGTAGGCAGCGCCGGCGGCACGCGTCGTCGCCTCGACCTGCGCGACTGGCCCGCCGACGCCGCCGGCGACATCGCCTCCGCCAGCGGCCACTTCAACCCGCCGACCGTGCCGCTCGACACCGACGGCCAGGGCGTGCCGTACGCGACCTACGGCTTCGCGGCGCAGATGGCCGAGCTCGAGGTCGACCTCGCGCTCGGCACGGTGCGCCTGCTGCACATCCATGCGGCGCACGACGTCGGCCGGGCGATCAACCCGACGCTGGTCGAAGGCCAGGTGCACGGCGGCATCGCCCAGGGCATCGGCATGGCGCTGATGGAGGAGTACGTCAACGGCCGCACCGACAACCTGCACGACTACCTGATCCCGACCGTCGGCGACGTGCCGCCGATCACCGTGCATCTGATCGAGGATCCCGAGCCGCTCGGGCCCTGGGGCGCCAAGGGCGTCGGCGAGCCGGCGCTGGTGGCGACGGCGCCGGCGATCCTGAACGCGATCCATGCCGCCAGCGGCGTGCGCATGCGCGAGGTGCCGGTGACACCGAGCCGCCTGCGCGCCGCGATCCTCGCCGTGCGAGCCGACCCCGCCACGGCGAGCCTGGCGCGCGCCGAGTCGTCGTGAGCGACACGCCCGAAAGCTTCGCCCCCCGCTCCGACGGCCAGCCGGTCGTGCTCGAGCATTCGCGCGCGCCCGAGCGGATGGCCGCCGACAAGGTGCGCTGCGAAGCCTGCCCGGTGCTCTGCCAGATCAGCCCGGGCAAGCTCGGCGCCTGCGATCGCTACGGCAACGTCGACGGCGTGCTGACGCGAACCGACACGCTGGCGCTGGTCGTCAAGCCGGGCACCGACCTCGTCGCCTGGCAGGCCGCGCGCGACGCCGGCGGCTGGGACGGCTGCCTCGTTGCCGACCCGCCGGTGTTCGTGTCGGGCATCGGCTCGACGACCACCTATCCCGACTACAAGCCCGCGCCCTTCATCGTCGCCTCGAAGCACCAGGACGTCGACATGGTGACCGTGGTCACCGAAGGCATCTTCAGCTACTGCAGCTTCAAGGTGAAGATCGACACCGACCGCTACCTCGGCCCCGAGCAGGCGACGGTGCGCCATCGCGGCGAGGCGGTCGGCCACGTCAGCACGATCGAGTATGGCTCGCAGTTCCTGGCGCTCGGCGGCGTGCACCACCTCACCGGCGGCTCGAAGAAGGAAGGCCGGGTCGCCTGCGACATGATGATGGCGCTCGGCAACCGCGAGCCGGTCGAGCTGCAGATCGAGGGCGGCGCCTCGGTCGTGGTCGCCGCCGACAAGCCGCCTGTAGTCGACGGCGTTGAGGAGAAGCGGATGCGCGTCGGCTGCGGCTCGGCGACGATCGGCATCTTCGCGCCGCAGTGGTTCGGCCAGGCCGACGAGGTGGTGGTGGTCGACGACCACATCACCGGCGTGCTCTCCGAGCACCAGGCGGGCAAGTTCCTTGACATGGCGCCGAGCGGCATCCGGCTCCGCGGCCGCAAGTCGACGCCCGGCCGCTACTTCCAGGTCGCCAGCCCGGGTTCGGGCTGGGGCGGCACCGACATCACCGATCCGCTCTCGATCGTCGAGGGCTGGGATGCGAAGCACGGCGCCCGGCCCGGCCTGCGCATGCTGATGGTCTCGACCACCGGCGAAGACGCCGCCTGGTTCGTGCTCGACGAGCAGCTCGTGCCGCGGCCGGCCGAGATGCCGCCGGCGGTGCAGCGCGTGGTCGAGCGGATCGGCGAGAACTGCGAGCCGTCGCTCTGCTCGGTGCTCTACGTCGCCGGCGCCGGCGGCAGCCTGCGCGCCGGCGTCACCGACAACCCGGTGCGGCTCACCCGCTCGATCAAGAGCCTGCTGGT
>DATCGH010000121.1:0-3001 GCA_036509055.1 Caldimonas sp. | reverse complement strand
CCAGGAAAAGACGATGGCGATCAAGAACAAGATCAAGTCGGCGCTGATCTACCCGATCGCGGTCATCACGGTCGCCTTCGTCGTGCTCGCCGTGATCATGCTCTTCGTCATCCCGGCGTTCGAGGAGGTGTTCCGCAACTTCGGCGCCGACCTGCCGGCGCCGACGCTGTTCGTCATCGGCATGTCGAAGATCTTCGTCAAGTACTGGTACCTGATCTTCGGCCTGGGCGGCGGCGGCATCTACTTCTTCATGCAATCGTGGAAGCGCTCCGTCAAGATGCAGAAGTACATGGACCGGATTCTGCTGAAGGTGCCGGTGTTCGGCGACCTGGTCTACAAGTCGTCGATCGCCCGGTGGACCCGCACCCTCTCCACCATGTTTGCCGCCGGCGTGCCGCTGGTCGAGGCGCTCGACTCGGTGGGCGGCGCCTCGGGCAACGCGGTCTTCGCCGAGGCGACAGAGAAGATCCAGAAGGACGTCTCCACCGGCTCCGCTCTCACCACCTCGATGCAGGCGACCGGCGTGTTCCCGGTGATGGTGCTGCAGATGTGCGCCATCGGCGAGGAATCGGGCTCGCTCGACGCCATGCTCGGCAAGTCCGCCGAGTTCTACGAGGACGAGGTCGACGAGGCCGTCAAGGGCCTGTCGAGCCTGATGGAGCCGTTCATCATCGTCATCCTGGGCACCCTGATCGGCGGCATCGTCGTGTCGATGTACCTGCCGATCTTCAAGCTGGGCCAGGTGGTCTGACCGTCTCGGTCGGGCCCGAGAGATGCCGCCGGACGAGATCCTCTATTCCCCCTTGATCCTGGCCGTTCTCGGCCTGTGCATCGGCAGCTTCCTGAACGTCGTCATCCACCGCCTCCCGCTGATGCTGGAGCGCGGCTGGCGGGAGGAAAGCGCCGAGCTGCTCGGCGTCCCGGTGCCCGAGAGCGCGCCCATTAGCCTCTCGACGCCGCGCTCGCGCTGCCCCTCGTGCGGCCACGCCATCGCCTGGTACGAGAACATCCCGCTGGCGAGCTGGCTCTGGCTGTGCGGCCGGTGCTCGGCCTGCAAGACGCGGATCTCGGCCCGCTATCCCCTGGTCGAAGTGGCAACGGCGGCGCTGTTCGCGGCCATCGGCTGGCACTTCGGCGCCCAGCCGACGACCCTTCTCTGGTGCGGCTTCGCCGCCGTGCTGGTCGCGGCGGCGCTGATCGACTTCGACACGCAGTTGCTGCCTGACATCCTGACCCAGCCGCTCCTCTGGGCCGGCATCATCGCCGCCGCCCGCGGCTGGATCCCGGTGACGCTCACCGCCTCGGTGGGTGGCGCGGTCGTCGGCTACCTCTCGCTCTGGACCGTGGCGACGCTCTTCGAGAAGATCCGCGGCCAGGAAGGCATGGCGGCCGGCGACTTCAAGCTGCTTGCCGCCCTCGGTGCCTGGATGGGCTGGCTGATGATTCCATTGATCGTCCTGCTCTCGTCGGCGGTGGGTGCGGTGATCGGGCTGGCCCTGATCTTCTTCCGCAACCACGACCGGCAGGTGCCGATTCCCTTCGGCCCCTACCTCGCCGGCGGCGGGCTCGTCGCGATGTTCTTCGGCGAGGCGCTGATGCGCCTCTGGATGCCGCACGCATGAACCTGCGGGTCGGCCTCACCGGCGGCATCGGCAGCGGCAAGAGCACGGTCGCGGCGCGGCTGGTCGAGCGCGGTGCCGAGCTGATCGACACCGACGCCATCGCCCGCAGCCTGACCCTTCCCGGCGGTGCCGCGATCGAGCCGATCCGCGAGATCTTCGGCGCCGACTTCATCGATGCCGGCGGCGCGCTCGACCGGGCGCGCATGCGCGAGGCCGCCTTCGCCGACGTCGACGCGAGGCGCCGGCTCGAGGCAATCCTGCATCCGCGCATCGGCCTCGAGGTCGAGCGCCGGGTCGCGGCCTCGACCGCGCCGCTCACCGTGCTCGACATTCCCCTGCTGGTCGAATCCGGCCGCTGGCGCAGCCGGGTCGACCGGGTCTGGGTGGTCGATTGCTCGGAGGAGGCGCAGCGGGCACGGGTGATGGCCCGCTCGGGCTGGACCGAGGACGCCGTGCGTTCGGTCATCGCCCAGCAGGCGACCCGTGCGGCCCGCCGCGCCGCGGCCGACGCCGTGATCCACAACGAGGGCATCGGCCTCGACGCGCTCCGCCGCGAGGTCGACGCGCTCTGGCAGCACACGCTCGCGCCGGGGGGATGACCGTACCCCGAATGCGGCCGCGAAGCGCTGTGAAACAATCGCCGCGCGTTGCGTTGCCGGGCCCCGGCGGTGCCCGCCTCGATTGCCTGCCGTTGCCGCCGCCTTGATCCTCTACGAGTATCCGTTCAACGAGAGCATCCGCACGATGCTGCGGCTCGAGCACCTGTTCGATCGCCTCGGCCAGCTGATCGAGCGCGATGCGCCGGTCGACCATCACCATGCGCTGGCGACGATCTTCGAGATCATGGATGTCGGCTCGCGCGCCGACCTCAAGTCCGACCTGCTCAAGGAGCTGGAGAAGCATCGCCAGCAGCTCGCCGGCTATCGCGGCAACCCGGGGATCGCCGAAAGCGTGCTCGACGAGGTGATGGGCCGGATCGATCACGCCTTCGCCCGCCTCAACCAGGTCTCGGGCAAGGCCGGCGCCGCCCTGGCGAGCAACGAGTGGCTGATGAGCATCCGCAGCCGCATCAGCATCCCCGGCGGTACCTGCGAATTCGACCTGCCTGCGTACTACGCGTGGCAGCAGCTGCCCGCCAAGCGCCGCCGGGCCGACCTGCTGCAATGGGTGGCCTCGCTGATGCCGCTGGCCGAGGCGCTGCAGGTGCTGCTCGGCCTGCTGCGCGACTCGGGCGCGCCGCACAAGGTGATGGCGCTCGGCGGCCAGTACTCGCAGAGCCTCGCGGCCGGCCGGGTGTTCCAGCTGATGCGGGTGCGGCTCGAGTCCGACGCCGAGCTGGTGCCCGAGATCAGCGGCCACCGCCTCATGGTCCAGGTGCG
>DATCGH010000120.1:0-2672 GCA_036509055.1 Caldimonas sp. | reverse complement strand
GCGGCGCGGCCGCCAGGGCGGTGCGCGCCTTCGGTTCGGCGCGCCGTCCGGCCGAGGCCTGTCGGCGCGGCCTGGAGGCCGGTTGCGGCGTCGCGCTCGCCACGCTCACCGCCGCCGATGTGCGGGACGTGGGCCGAGCCGTGCGGGACGGCCGCTCCGCGTCGTCGGCACGGGCTTCGCCGCGGTCGCGGCGCCACGAGGCGTCGGCCTGGCGAGCCACGTCGGCCAGCGAGGCGACCTGCGAATCGGTGCCCGAGCCCGGCAGCGGCACCGCTTCCGACGCGCCGGCCGCTTCGGCCAGGCGCAGCGACGGCGGATCGATGAAGGCGACGAAGCGGCGCGAGATCCGCGAGCCGCAGCCGAGCGCGAGCTCGATCGTCACGACCGGCTCGTCGATGGCGATCGAGGTCGTGACCCGGGCGATGCGTTGTCCCGGAGTGCGGGTCGATTCGAGCACGGCGCGAACGTGGCGCGCGGCGACCGGGGTGTCGCCGGCAAGGACCTCGGCCGAGACGCAGTCGTGCGCCACGGCCTCGTCGGCATCGAGCAGCACGCTCGCGGTGAAATCGAGCTGCTGGCCGAGGGTGGTGTGGTTTCGGGTGGGACCGAACCCCAGCGCCATCGCCAGGGGAGAAATCAGGAGGATCGCGCTGCCGAGGGCGGAGTGGAGCGAAAGTCTCGGCATCGCGTCGTGTTCGGGTCCGAACGACTCTAGCACGCGACCCTCGCGATTCGGCCTCGCGCAGGGGCTCGCCGCCTGGGGCTGCGTGACACAATTCCGCGAATGGAGAAGCGAGGTTTCATGGGCCCGAATCGGAGGTCGCCGGCGGCGGCGAGACGCGATGTCCTCTGAGCTCCTCAGCGAGCGACACGGCGCCACGCTGGTCCTCACGATCAGCGATCCGGCGACCCGCAACACGCTCTCGACGCAGGTCATCGCCGCCGGCATCGAGGCGCTGGGCGCGAGCGAATCCAAGGACGAGGTTCGCGCGGTGGTCCTGCGCGGCGCCGGCGCCCATTTCTGCGCCGGCGGCAACCTCCAGGGACTGCTCGAGCGGCGCGCCGCCGGACGGCCGGTGCAGCACCGGATGATCGAGCACGTGCACGACTTCATCACCGCGATCCGCGCCTATCCGAAGCCGGTGATCGCCGCAGTCGAGGGCGCCGCGGCCGGCGCCGGCTTCTCGCTCGCCCTGGCCTGCGACCTGATCGTCGCCAGCGCCGAAGCCCGCTTCGTCGTCTCGCACGGCAAGGTCGGGCTCTCGCCCGATGGCGGCGCCACCTGGCTGCTCGGCCGCTCGCTGCCGCGGGCGCTGGCGCAGCAGCTCGTCTGGCTCGCCGAGCCCATCACGGCCGAAGCGCTGAAAGGCCACGGCGTCGTCGCCGCGGTCACGCCCGCGGGCTCGGCTTTCGACGAGGCGCTCCGCCTCGCCGAGCGGCTGGCGACGATGGCGCCGAACGCGCTCGCCAGCGCCAAGGAGCTGCTCGAGCAGGCCGGCGACAGCAGCTTCTCGGCCCAGCTCGCGGCCGAGCGCGACCACTTCCTCGACAACTTGTTCCATGTCAATGGCGCAGAGGGAATCCAGGCGTTTCTCGAGAAGCGCGCGCCGCGTTTTTCCTGAGCTGTCACGTCAGGGACTGCACATGCATCCGCCGGTTCTCACAATCGAGGAACAGTCCAACATCGAGTCGGGACCGTGGTTCTCCAAACTCTCCCAGCCACTGCGCGAGGCGATCCTGTCGCGCGCCGTGGTGCGCCGGCTTGCCGACGGCGCGATCCTCGGCGCACGCGGCGCCGAGGCGCAGGAGTGGTGCGGCTGTGCCCTCGGCGCGGTGCGGGTGAGCTCGGTCTCGCTGTCCGGCAAGCAGGTCACCCTCACCTACGTCGAGCCCGGCGTCTGGTTCGGCGACATCGCCCTGTTCGACGGCATGCCGCGGACCCACGATGCCCATGCGCACGGTGCGACCACGCTGCTGGTGGTTCGCCGCGCCGACTTCCGCAACCTGCTGTCGCAGCACGTCGAGCTGTACGAGGCGCTGCTGCGCCTCAACTGCCGGCGCCTGCGCTTGCTGTTCGATGCGGTCGAGGACCTCAACACCCGGCCGCTGGCGGCACGCCTGGCCAAGCAGATCCTGCTGCTGGCGCGCAGCTACGGCGTCGAGCAGGGCGGCGAGATCCGGGTCGGACTGCAACTGGCCCAGGAAGACATCGCCCAGATGCTCGGCGCCTCGCGGCAGCGCGTCAACCAGGAGCTGAAAGGCTTCGAGCGCGAGGGCGCGGTGCGGATCGAGCCGACCCGCCTGGTCGTGCTCTCGAAGGACAAGCTGCTCGCGATCGCCGCCCGCTAGCGGCGCTGCGGCTCGGGTCGCTTCTTATTGCGAGGCCTCGGCCAAGCGAGTCCAATCAGCCGATGAGCATTCCCGAAGCCAATACCGGCACCAAGCCGGTCACCGAGCAGCACGCCTTCGACCTGTCCCGTCTCGAGCAGTACCTGCATGCGCACCTGCCCGGCTTCTCCGGGCCGCTGACGGTCGAGCAGTTCAAGGGCGGGCAGTCGAATCCGACCTACAAGCTGACGACGCCGACGCGCACGTACGCGATGCGCAGCAAGCCCGGCCCCGCCGCCAAGCTCCTGCCCTCGGCGCATGCGATCGAGCGCGAGTTCAGGGTC
>DATCGH010000119.1:0-4334 GCA_036509055.1 Caldimonas sp. | reverse complement strand
CTCCAAGGACACCTGGGTGCTCTCGGACGGGCCGGTCAATGCCGCCTTCTCGCTGCTCTCGCAGACCGTGACGCCGGAGAACCTGGTCGACTCGAACGCCACCCTGGCATCGCGTGCGGCCGAGAACCTGTTCTGGTTCGGTCGCTACGGCGAGCGCTGCGACGGCTCGGTGCGGCTCCTGCGCGTTGCCCTCGGCCATGTGCTCGACGACTCGGGCGGGCGCAGCGGCGGCGTGCCGCCGGCCTGGGAGCTGGCGCGGCAGCTCGGCCTGATCGATTCGACCGCGAAGAACGTGCCGCGGCAGCTGCGCCGGGCCGCGACCAGTCCCGAGGCGGCGCTCAACCAGCGCTTGCGCCAGCTCTCGCGCGTCGCCTTCAGCCTGCGCGACCGCATGTCGGCCGACCACTGGCGCACCCTCAACCGCGTCATCGCCGACCCGGTGTTCAGCCGCGAGCCCTCGCTGCCCAACACCCTGGTCTGGCTCGACCGGGCGATCACCGCGATGATGACGCTCTCCGGCTTCGTGCTCGACGGCATGACCCGCGGCATCGGCTGGCGGTTCCTGTCGATGGGCCGCCGGGTCGAGCGGCTGGCGACGATGTGCGCCGCCCTCATGGTCGCGATCGAGGATGGCCGCGGCCACGATCTCGACTGGCTGCTCGAGCTGGCCGATTCGAGCGTCACCTATCGCTCGCGCTACCTGGCGGCGCCGGAGTGGCTGCCGGTGCTCGACATGCTGATCCGCGACGTCGCCAATCCGCGCTCGCTGGCGTTCCAGGCGAAGGGCCTGGCCGAGTACATCGCCAAGATCGAGGCGAGCCACGGCCCCTTCGCCGGCGAGGCGCTGGCGCCGGCGCATGCCGCCTTGCGCGCTCTGCAACCGGCCGACCTCGATCCGGACAGCGAGTTGCTGATGCGAACTTTGGAGCAGTTGCAACGGGCGGCCTTCGCGGCATCGGACGACATCTCGATGAAATTCTTCTCGCACGCGGTGACGCGCAGCGTCTTGTCCCTCGTGGCCTGAGTCGGCAATGGGCATCGAGCGCTACCGGGTCGAGCACGAGACGCGCTATGCGTACCGGGTGCCGGTGTCGCAGTCGTGGCAGCTGGCGCACCTCACGCCGCGCGAGCTGCCGTGGCAGCACGTGGTCGAACATGAGCTGCGGATCGACCCGGCGACCGACGAGCGGCGCGAGGACCGCGACGCGTTCGGCAACGGCGTCACCCATTTCGCGGTCTACGGGCCGCATCCGCTGCTACGCGTGCGCATGTTCTCGCAGGTGGAGATCGGCGAGCGGCCCGACCCGGGCGGCGCCGAGCCGATCGCCTGGGAAGCGGTGCGCGATGCGGTGCGGCGCGAACCGGTGCAGGACGACCTCGCCCCGGCGCGGCTGAGCGAGCCGAGCGCGCTCGTGCCCTGGTCGGAAGCGGCGCGTGCCTACGCCGCCCCGAGCTTCGCTCCCGGCCGCGACTGGCTCGAGGCGATCGTCCATCTGCGCCGCCGGATTCATGCCGACTTCGAGTTCGAGCCCGGCGCAACCACGGTCTCGACCCAGGTCGACGAGGTGCTCGAGCAGCGCAGCGGCGTCTGCCAGGACTTCGCCCACGTGATGCTCGCCTGCCTGCGCGGCCAGGGCCTGCCAGCCCGCTACGTCTCCGGCTACCTGCGCACCGACCCGCCGCCCGGGCGGGCTCGGCTGCTGGGGGTCGATGCCTCCCATGCCTGGGTCGCGGCCTGGTCGCCGCGCCACGGCTGGGTCGAGCTCGATCCGACCAACGACACCCGGGCCGACCAGCGCTACATCACCCTCGCCTGGGGCGCCGACTTCGCGGACGTCGTGCCCTTGCGGGGCGTGATCCTCGGCGGGCGCGGACAGAGCATGGGCATCGCGGTGAGCGTCATTCCGGAGCGGGAGGAGAAGACGCTCCCCCGTTGAAGGGCGCGCCTCGCGGGGGTGCCTGGGCGACCATCGGCGGGATGGTGCGGCAACGGCGGGACCGGGAGACTGGCGGCCTTCGCCAAAGGAGCCGCCCCATGCAGATTGCCCTCGCCGAACCGCTGTCGCTGCTGCCGATCGAGAACCCGTCGGCCAGTCGATCCGGGCCCGTCGGCCCGGGCTGGTTCGATTCGAGCTGGGAGCTTCGCTCCGGCCTGGAGGTGCGCGAAGGCCTGCCGGCGGATCTGCCGCTCCAGGGCTGGATCGAGACCTGGCTTCAGCTCGTGGGCGGCGGCAGCGGGCTGTCGCTGAGCGCGACGTAGAGCCAGGCGCGGGCCTTGTCCCAGCGCCGCCGCACGGTGCGGTCGGTGATGCCCTGCAGCTCGGCGATCTCGGCCTCGCTGTAGCCGCCGAAGTAGCGCATATCCACCAGCTCGGCGAGCTCCGGATCGATCGCTTCGAGCTCGCGCAGGGCCTCGCTCACCCGGATCAGCTCCTCGCTGACGTGGGTGTCGGCGACCTGGAGCGCGGCGTCCCCGCCCAGCGTCTCGTGGGCGGCGCCGCCGCCCCGCCGCTCGGCCAGGTGCTCGCGGGCGCTGTCGATGATGACGTTGCGCATGGTTCGCGCCGCATAGGCGAAGAAGTGGCGCCGGTCCACCAGGCGCAGCTCGGCGGCATTGACGAGGCGCAGGAAGCTCTCGTGCAGCAGCGTCGTCGTGCCCATGCTGTCGGCGCGGCCCTGCTGGCGCAGCCGCGCCCGGGCGATCCGCTTCAGGTCGGGGTAGAGCGAGGCATAGATCTGGTCGAGGGCGCCCCGGTCGCCCTTGGCCGCGAGCTGCAGCAGGCGGGTGATCGGCGGCGGCTCGGCAGCGCCGGCTTCGGCTGCGGTGGTCATGGTGCCAAGGGTAACGGTGCGTCCGGGGCGCGTCCACCTTTTCGACGGGGCCGGTCAGCTGTCGTCCGGTTCGCATCGCCCGGGTCGTATTCATCGATGACGCAACGAATGGTTCGTAGCGTACCGGGCGGCAGCTCGCAAAGGGGACGACATGAAATCACGACAGAGAGAAAGCAGCGCGGCGCGTGCGTTTCGCTATGCACCCCACGCGAAGGGCAAGGCCCTGGTCGGCGTTGCCGCTGTCGTGGCGGCCGGCGCGTTCGCATTCCTGGTGTTCGGGCCGGCAGCCGACCAGCGGGCACTGGAGATGGCGGGCTATCTCGCACCCGCCGCGTTCGCGGCGACGAGCGCGAGCGAGCCGATGCAGCCGGAACGATTGGCCGGGACGGTGCCCGAGCCATTCCGCGAGGGGCACTGAGGAAAGATCGATCGCGACCCGGCCGAGGTGTCCGCTTCGCGCGGTCGCCTGCGTATAGGCCAAGGGGATCGAACAGGAGGCAACCATGGCCCTTGCAAACGCGACATCGAGTCGGCGGCGCCTTCACCCCCCCTGCCGCATGAGGATGGCGTTGGCGTTCGCGGCCGTGTTCGCGTTCGCCTTCTTTCTCGGTCGGGCTCCGGCGGGAACCTCCGCTCCGAGCCGCCTCTCGACGGTGGACAGGGAGGAAGGGACATCTGCCCGCCCCAAGGGGGCCGCCGGGACCGAAGCACCGGCCCTGGCGGACGTCCTTCGGTCGAGCAGGCCGGTGAGGGCGCCCGGTATTGCCTCGTCCAACCCGCCTGGTGAGGGGCGAACCGAGTAGCAGAGCCATCCATTGATCGGAATACGACAGTGAAGGTCGATCGCTTGCGGCGCCGGTTGGCGGCGACGTATTCTTCGCTCCCATCCTCAGTGCCGACGCCATGATCCGGGACTCGGTCACCGCCTGGAAAGAGCTTTCGGACCTGTACGAGCGCGCCGAAGTCCTCGACGACAACGGCTTGGCGGCGTTCATGGAGGAGTTGCGTGCGCAGAAGCATCGGCTCTTGCCGCAGCTCGAGCGCATGCTGAACGCACGCACGCGCATCGCCACAGGCTCGTTCCTGGAGTCCTTGCCGCGGCTCGAGGTGATTCGGGAGGCATCGGTCCCGGAGTGGGCCGAAGGGCGCCGGGTCGGCGCCTATCGTCTGACTCGGCACGTCGGATCCGGAGGCATGGCCGAGGTCTGGTTGGCCGAGAGAGCGGACGGCGCCTTCGAACGGCAGGTGGCGATCAAACTATTGTTCCGCCATGCCTCGGATCACGAGCGCGACGCGATGGCCCAGCGCTTCGCGCGTGAGCGCGACATCCTGGCGTCACTGCGGCACCCGAACATCGCCGCGCTGCATGACGCGGGCGTCACACCGGATGGCCAGCCCTGGCTTGCGCTCGAGTATGTCGAGGGCGAGCCCATCACGACCTGGTGCGACGAGCATCGGAAGACGATTCGCGAGCGCATCGAGGTCTTCCGCCAGGTGCTGCG
>DATCGH010000118.1:0-5520 GCA_036509055.1 Caldimonas sp. | reverse complement strand
CGCAGGCCGCCATCGACCCGCGCCAGCAGCTCGGGCGCGACCACCGTCTGGCGCAGGGTCCGGTCGTGCACCTCGAACACGGTCATGCCGCCGTCGCCGACGATCTGGTGGGCGACGAGCAAGGCCGCGCCGAGGACGGTGGCGCCGGGCGCCAGGGGAATGCAGAGCGTGCCGAGGGCGGCGGCGGCGAGGCCGACGGTCATCGCCCGGCCGCTGCCCATGCGTCGTGCGAGCCGCGGCGCCAGCGCCGCACCGGCGATCGCGCCGAGCCCGCCGGTGGCGAAGATCATGCCCAGCGTGCCGGTGGGAAAGGCGAGATCGCGGGCGACGTAGATCATGTAGCTCGTGCCGGCGAGGCTGCCGGCGAGCGCGAGCAGGATCTCGAGCGTCGCCAGGGCGCGCAACTGCGGCGTCGCCCGGATGACGGCGATGCCGCTCCGGGTTTCGGCGATGAAACCGAGCCGTGGGCGCGGCGCGACGTCGCTACTGTCGACCGCCGGTGCCTGGTCGCGACCGCTGCGCACGCCGACGAGGCACAGTGCCGAGAGCAGATAGCTGAGCGCGTCGACCGCGAGCGCGAGCACTGCGCCGAGCAGCTGGTAGAGCCAGCCGCCGAGGGCGAACGCCAAGGTCTCGGACAGGCTGCCCGCCGCAGAGAGCTGAGCGTTGCGCGCCGGCAGCCGCGCAGGTGCCGCGCTCTGCGCGACCCAAGCCGAGCGCGCCAGCTCGAAGGCGACGCCGAGGGTGCCGCTCAGCGCCGCCGCCGCCGCCAGCAGCCAGATCGAGAGCCACTGTGCCCAAGCCAGCGCCGCGAGGCCGCCGAGCAGCGCGGCGCGGGCGACGTCGGCGACGATCATCACGGTGCGCTTCGGGCAGCGATCGACCAGCGTGCCGAGCAGCAAGGCGCCGGCGGCGCCGGCCGCGACATCGGCGACGAGCAGCAGCGCCATCTGCAGCGGCGTCGCCGCCAGCGCCAGGGTGGCGAGCCAGGGCAACGCCAGTCGGCTCAGCATCGAGCCGAAATTGGAGATGCCCTCGCCCGCCAAGACGCGGCGGAAATCGTTCGTCGTGTCGGCCGGCGTCGTCTCGGCCGCAAAGGGCGTGGGCAGCAAGACTGCAGCTTAGCCGCAGCCCGGTGCGGCGCGGCCGTGCCGGACGGTCAGGCGACCTGTTCGGCGGCGGTCGCCAGGGCAGCCGACGTCGCGCCGTCGGACGCGGCCGCGACCGCGCAGGCGTCGAGCGCCTGCACGGTCGCCGCGAAGGTCCGGCGCAGCCAGCGTTGCGCCGCGTCGCGTTCGTGGCGGCGATGCCAGAGCAGGCTGACCTCGATCGGCGGCAGGGTGCCGGGGAAGGGCCGGACCGCGAGTCCTTCGGCCAGGCCCGAGGCGGGAACGAAGCTGCGCGGCAGCACCGTCAGCAGGTCGGACTCGTGCACCACCCGCGCCGCCGTCGAGAACTGGTTGACGGTCAGCGTCACCTGACGCTCGCGGCCCTCGCGCGCCAGCGCCTCGTCGACGAAGCCGCGTGGCCGGCCGGCGAAGCTCACCCGCACATGGCGGGCGGCGCAGTAGTCGGCGAGCGAGAGCCCGGGCCGCGCCGTCAGCGCATGGCCGCGGCGCATCACGACGACGTATTCGCAGGTGTAGAGCGGATTGAGGGCGATCGTCGCCTGTGCGCCTTCGGCCGCCAGCGCCGCGGCCACATCCGGGAAGAAGCCGACGGCGACGTCGGCGATGCCCTGCTCGAGCAGCGGCCGCGGGTCGCGCGAAGACAGCGGCAGGACGCGCATGTCGGCCAGCGCCCGCTCGCGCAGCAAGGTGTCGACGAAGGCCGGCATCACGACGGTCGCGGTCGCGTCGGCCATCGCCAGGGCGAAGCTGCGCGGATCGCGCGTCGGATCGAAGCCCTGCGGGTCGAGCGCGTGGCTCAGCCGCTCGAGCGCGGCCTCGACGTGCGGCCACATGCCGGCGGCGTGGGGGGTCGGCACCACGCCGCTCGGCACGGTGACGAACAGCTCGTCGCCGGTCGCCTCGCGCAGCCGCCGGAGGGCGTTGCTCACCGCCGGCTGGGTCATCGCCAGCTGCGCCGCCGCGCGGGTGACGTTGCGCTCGAGCATCACCGCGGCGAAGACGCGCAGCAGGTTGAGGTCGAGGGTTCGGAAATTCATCGCGATCCGCCCTCCGGGCGGTATTTCTTGGCACGGCATTCACAGGGGTGATGGCCGGATTCGGACTGGAAATTTCCCTTGGCCTAGGGAAAACCCTAGTGTACCGGCTTCGTGGAGTTTTCGCTCCGCGACCCTCTCAGGAGAAGCTGCCATGTCCGTGCAAAAGATCAACGTTCTCGTTCCCCCGCTCCGCCCCGTCCCGCCGGGCGCCGCCTGGGCGGCGGAGGCGATCGCCTGGGTGTTCGGCACCGATCCGCGCCGGCCCAGCCTCCAGCACTGGCTCGCGGCGGCCCGGGTGCGCCGCCTCGCCGACCGCGCTGCCCGCCGCGCTGCCCGCGATCGGCAGGCGCTGATCGCCCTGGCCAGGTGCTACGCGTCGAGCCAGCCCGAGTTCGCCAAGGACCTGATGGCCGCGGCCTGCACCGACCGCCGGGCCTGACCGACGGCCCGGACCGACGGCCCGGACCTCGCCGGCCGCGAGGCGCTCGCGCAGGAGCGCCTCGCTATACTCGTCCTCGAAGCGCCGATTTGTTCCGGCTTGCGGGCGCTCTATAAATTCGGCTAAAGATGGGATCCGAAACCCGGAACTCCGCTTTGGCGGCGCCGGGTTTTTTCACGTCCAGACGCCCAACCGCATGCCCTCCCTCGGCGACGTCCAGCCGCAATCGATGCATTTCGCCGAGCCGCTCGGCCTGGCGAGCGGCGCGGTGCTGCGCGACTACACGCTCGCCTACGAGACCTACGGCACGCTGAACGCGGCGAAGAGCAACGCGGTCCTCGTCTGCCATGCGCTCAACGCTTCGCACCATGTCGCCGGCACCTACGTCGGCAAGGAAAAGAGCGAAGGCTGGTGGGACAACCTGGTCGGCCCGGGCAAGCCGCTGGACACAGATCGCTTCTTCGTCATCGGCGTCAACAACCCGGGCTCGTGCTTCGGCTCGACCGGACCGACCCATCCCAACCCCGACCCGGCCGCGAATGGCCGCACCTACGGCAGCGACTTCCCGGTGGTGACGGTCGAGGACTGGGTCGACGCCCAGGCGCGCCTGGTCACGGCGCTGGGCATCGAGCGGCTGGCGGCGGTGATCGGCGGCAGCCTCGGCGGCATGCAGGCGCTCGACTGGTCGCTGCGCTATCCCGGGCGCCTCGTCCAGTGCATCGCCATCGCGACCGCGCCCAACCTTTCGGCGCAGAACATCGCCTTCAATGAGGTGGCGCGGCGGGCGATCGTCACCGACCCGGAGTTCCACGGCGGCCACTACGCCGAGCACGGCGTGATCCCGCGCCGCGGCCTGCGCGTGGCGCGGATGATCGGCCACATCACCTATCTTTCCGACGACGCGATGGAGGCCAAGTTCGGCCGCGACCTCGCCAATGCCGCGTTCGGCTACTCGACACAGGAGATCGAGTTCCAGATCGAGGCCTACCTGCGCCACCAGGGCGACAAGTTCAGCGAGTACTTCGACGCCAATACTTATCTGCTGATCACCCGCGCGCTCGACTACTTCGACCCGGCGCGGACGCACGCCGGCGACCTGACGGCGACCTTCGCACGGGCGCGCTGCCGCTTCCAGCTCGTCAGCTTCACCACCGACTGGCGCTTTGCGCCGGCGCGCTCGCGCGAGATCGTCAAGGCGCTGGTCGACAACCGGCTCGACGTCAGCTACGCCGAGATCGCCGCGCCGCACGGCCACGACGCGTTCCTGCTCGACGATCCGCGCTACCACGGGGTGCTACGCGCCTGTTTCGCCAACCTCGCGAAGGACCTGGCGTGAGCGACCGCACCGACATCGAGCTGATCGCCGAGCTGGTGCCGAAGGGCTCCCGCGTGCTCGACCTCGGCTGCGGCAACGGCGAGCTGCTCGCGCTCCTCTCGCGCGAGCGCGGCTGCAGCGGCTACGGCATCGAGATCGACGACGCCAACGTGCTCGCCTGCCACCAGCGCGGCGTCAACGTCATCCAGCTCAACCTCGAAGACGGCCTGGCGCTGTTCGAGGACCAGAGCTTCGACGTCGTCCTTCAGCTCGACACCCTGCAGCATCTGAGGAACACCGAGCGGATGCTGCGCGAGACGGCGCGCGTCGGCCGGGTCGGCGTCGTCAGCTTCCCGAACTTCGCCCACTGGCCGAACCGGCTGCATGTCGCCGCTGGCCGGATGCCGGTGACGCGCGTCCTGCCGTACCAGTGGTACGACACGCCGAACATCCGCGTCGGCACGTATGCCGACTTCGAGGTGCTGGCCAGGAAGGACGGCCTGGCGATCCTCGACGCCTTCGGCATTCAGGCGGGCAAGGTGGTGCGCACCTGGCCGAACCTTCTCGCCAGCGTCGCCGTGTTCAAGTTCCAGCGCGGCTGAGCCCGCTCGCGTTCGATCCACACCGAGTCGCCGAACTCGTGGGTGCGCCAGGCGCCCTGCTCGAGCGCCGCATCGATTCGCGCCAGGGTCCGTTCGCCGACGAAGGCGCGCAGCAGCTCGTGGTGGCTGGTGCCCGGCTCGTGCGTGCCGCTGACGAGGACGTCGACGACGCGCAGGCGGCTCGTGCGGCCGAGCCGGTTGGTGGCGAGGCCGCTGCCGGCGCCGAGGCCGCCGGGGCGGGCCGCGGCGTGTTCGAGAGCGCGGGCGACGGTCGTGCCGATGGCGACGATGCGCCCGCCGCGCGCCTTCGCGGCCTCGATCGCGACGACGGTCGATGCCGGCAGGCGATACGGCTCGTCGAACGGCAGGCGCGCATCGAGCACCGGATCGCCCGTCGACGACAGGCCGGCGGCGTGGGTCAGGGTGGCGAAGCCGATGCCGCGGCGGCGCAAGGCATCGAGGAACTGCCAGTCGAGCACGAAGCCGGCCGAGGGCGGCTCGAAGGCCACCGGCGGCCCGGCGATCCGCGTCCACACGTCCCAGAGCGCGAGCGGCTGGGCCAGGTGGGCGTACTGCACCGGCCGGCCGTGCCGGGCGATGCCGGCGTGGACCGCAGCGGCGTCGCCGGCGAAGCGCAGCTCGATCGTCGCGCCGCTCGGCAGGTGCCGGCCGCTCAAACTGGCCGGCAGCGTGGCGGCGTCGTTCGCAACCACCAGATCGCCGGCAGCGAGCAGCTCGGGCAGGTCGGCGCGCTCGTGCGCCGCGAGGCGACCGTCGGCATCGACGACCAGCAGGCGGGCGTCGCGCGGCCGCTGGACCGGCAACGTGGCGGCTTTCATGCGGCGGTCCTCGCGTCCGCCGCGGCGCGCTCGCGGTCGATCCGCGCCACGATCTCCCGGGCCGCATCGCGCGGCCGCTTCAGCGTCGCCGGATCGGCATCGGGCACGGCGAGCGCATGCAGCGGCGTGTCCATGTCCCCCGGATCGACGGCGGCGAC
>DATCGH010000117.1:0-3188 GCA_036509055.1 Caldimonas sp. | reverse complement strand
ATGTCCCCCGATCCGCGGCTGCGCCGCGGCTCTCCTCCTAATACTTCGCTACGCAGAGCGCCCCACCGGCCCGATCCGTCCACCATCGCCACGCCAGGCTCCACTGAGCAGCGTCAGGTGCTCTTGCCTGTCCGCTTTCACTGCGCTTTCGCCCACGCGTCCACTTTCAACCTTGCTTCCGGACAAATACCACGCCGATTCGTCGGTTCACCGGGCCTCAGGCCGCAGGGGCCGTCCCGTACTGGCGGCGTTGCCGGTGTCCGCCTGCGTCGGTAAAGTGGACTGCATGTCGTCTACATCACGTTGAACTAAACCGCTGACGCGGTGGTGCAATTCGAGACGAGCTCGGTTTGACATGAGCGTCGTACCTTGATCGACACAGGCGTGTGCCTGTGCATCGATCGAGGAGACGGCAATGACATTGCTCAGGCAACGCATGCTCGACGCGCTGGTGCTGCGCGGCATGGCGGATCGCACCCAGGAGTCCTACATCGACGCCGTATCGCGACTCGCGCGGCACTATCGGCGCAGTCCCGATACCTTGTCTGCCGAAGAGGTGCAGCGCTACCTGCTGCACTTGCTGCGCGACCGCAATCTCTCGCGCTCGAGCGTCAACCAGTACGGCTGCGCCTTTCGCTTTCTGTACGGCACGGTGCTCGGCTTGAACGGGGATTCGTTCCAGATCCCGCTGGCTCCGGCACCGCATCGACTTCCCGAGATCCTCTCGCGCGAGGAGTTGGCACGCCTGTTTGCAGCGGCGCGGCCCTTGAAGTCGCGAACCTTCCTGATGCTGTCGTACGGCACGGGTCTGCGCCTGTCGGAGATGTGCCATCTGCGCGTGGCCGACATCGACAGCCACGCCGACCGCATGTGCATCCGCGTCGAGCAGGGCAAGGGCGCCAAGGACCGCTACGTGCCTCTGTCCGAAGACGTATTGCAGCTGCTGCGCACTTGGTGGCGCAGCGCCCATCCCCGCGAGTGGTTGTTCGGCGCTGCGCGCGATCCGGCGCGGCCCCTGAACCTCAAGTCCGCTCAGCGCTGGTACTACGCAGGGTGTGCACACGCCGGCATCACCAAGCGCGGCGGCATTCACTCGCTTCGCCACGCGT
Organism: Caldimonas sp.; assembly: GCA_036509055.1. Classification (GTDB taxonomy): domain Bacteria; phylum Pseudomonadota; class Gammaproteobacteria; order Burkholderiales; family Burkholderiaceae_C; genus Schlegelella_A. Next base: position 2,079 of record DATCGH010000117.1, on the reverse strand, counting down.
ACGCGACGCATCTGCTGGAAGCGGGCGTCGATCTCTACAGCCTGCAGCAATGGCTGGGCCACAACCACGTCTCCACGACGACGCGCTACCTTCACCTGGCACGTCCCGACGCACCCGATGGTGCCCGGCGCAAGCCCCTGGAGCTGCTCGGCGCCTTGACGCCGAGCACGACGCACTGATCGGGCGTGGCGACGACGCTGGCGGAAGTGCTGCGGCACTTCGGCCCGGCCTATCTCGGCTCGCACGGACTGAGCACAGCGCAGGCACGGGCCTGGCGCGCCATCGTGTCGTGCCGGACGCCGGCACTCGGCGGCGAGCGCCTGCGCTGCGACGGGTGCGGTGCCGAGCAGTGGCGCTGGCATTCGTGCCGCAATCGCCATTGCCCGCAATGCCAGAGTCGCGCCCGCGATGCCTGGCGCGTCGCCCGGCTGGCCGAACTGCTGGACGTGCCGTACTGCCACCTCGTCTTCACGCTGCCGCACGAGCTCAACGCGCTGGCCGCCGTGCACGCGCACTGGGTCTACGACACGCTGATGCGGTGTGCGGCGGCCACACTCAGCGAGTTCGCGGCCAACCCGCGCTGGCTGGGCGGCGTCGGCTCCTTCACGCTGGTGTTGCACACCTGGACGCAGGACCTGCGTCGCCACCTTCATGTGCACGCGCTGATGGCCTGTGGCGCGCTGCGGCAGGGGGACAGCGACGGCGCTGGCCACAGCGCCTGGATCGAGCCCAGGCGAGCGAGCAACTTCTTGTTCCCCGTGCACGCGCTCTCGCGGGTGTTCAGAGGCAAGTTCATGCATTCGCTGCAAGGTGCGATGCAAGCCGGAGGGCTGCCCCGCGATCCGGCGAACACCGATGCCTTGCGGCGGCGGCGAATGCGGGCTCTGCGCCGGCACGACTGGGTCGTTTACGCCAAGACCCCGCTGGCCGGTCCTGCAGCAGTGCTCGACTACCTGGCGCGCTACACGCACCGCACGGCTATCGGCAACGAGCGGCTCGTGGACATCAACGCCGGCAAGGTCCGGCTGCGGGTGCGCGGCGACGAGAACGGCGCCAGACGAACGATCGCGCTGGACGGCGCGCAGTTCATCGGCCGACTGCTGCAGCATGTCTTGCCCCCGGGCTTCAAGCGCATCCGCCACTACGGGCTGCTCGCGCCGGCGACCAAAGCGGACCGCCTGAGGCGGGCTCGCCAACTCCTGGCGATGCCGGCGGCCAATCCCCAGGCGTGCGAGGACGCGCAGGCCTTCATGCGGCGCGTGGCCGCCATCGATGTCGACTGCTGCCCGCATTGCAGTATCGGACGCTGGCGAGTACTGCAGCACGTGGCGGCTGATCGGCCGGCGTTGAACTCGATCACCACGCCGACGGCGTGTCGGGGGCCCCCCTGATGCATTCGGGCACGCGGCTGTCTCTTGCAAGGTCTCGTCGTCGACGCAGGCCCGGACCGTATCGCGTCTGCTTCGCCACTACCAGGTATCGAGCCACGCGCAGTGCCGGCAAACTCGACTCCGAGCGCCATTCGAACACGACATTGACCATCCACCACCGCTATCGAGTTCGTCTGCAGCACGACGGTGTTGCCCCAGCCCACCGCCGAAACTTACACTGCCCATAGCGCACCGCCATATCGGCGGTTCAGTCCAACGAGGTTTATCTGACGCCATGCACCGTCACGGCCTTCGACACACATCGGCCCGGCGTCAGATAAACGCTGTTCGTTAGGCAACGCTATGCCACCGCTCGTCTATGCCGCCGAATACGACGACGCCGAGCAGATCAGACTTCTAATGCGCCGCGTTATCGCAGCCTCCATTGATCCCTCGCTGCAAAGAGGCATCATCGCCAACGTCGAGGCGAATCTGACAGCGTGGCTCAATCGCTCCGTTGAATGCGTTCACCTGGTGGCCGTGTCGGATCGCTCGATCGTCGGAGTAGTTCTCGTGAAGAACTTCTGGAACCTATGCAGCCTCTTCGTAGAGCAAGCGGAGCAAGGCCGCGGGGTCGGGCCGCGCGCTTGTAGAGGCTGCCGCTCTTGCCTGCGTCTCGCGTAGTCCGAGGAATGAGCTGCTCCTCAAT
>DATCGH010000116.1:0-2855 GCA_036509055.1 Caldimonas sp. | reverse complement strand
CCAAGGAGACGACGATGAAGAGGAGCCTGTTCACCACCCTCGCCGCGGCCGCGGCATTTGCTCTGGCCGGGAGCGCCGCGCACGCCCAGCGCGACCTGACCGTCGTGTCGTGGGGCGGCGCCTACCAGGACGGCCAGAAGGAAGTCTTCTTCAAGCCGTTCAACGCCACCGGCACCAGGCTGGTCGACGAATCGTGGGACGGCGGCCTCGGCGTGCTGCGCACCAAGATCAAGGGTGGCAACAACAACTGGGACGTCGTTCAGGTCGAGGCCGACGAGCTGGAGGTCGGCTGCGACGAAGGCCTGTACGAGAAGCTCGACGTCGCCAAGATCGGCGGCGCCGCACGCTACCTGCCCGGCGCCGTCCACCCGTGCGGGGTCGGCGCCATCATCTACAACCTGGTGCTCGCCTACGACGGCGACAAGATCAAGGCCGCGCCCACGGGCTGGGCCGACTTCTTCGACTCGAAGAAATTCCCGGGCAAGCGGGCGATTCGCAACGGCGCCAAATGGAATCTCGAGGTCGCGCTGATCGCCGACGGCGTGCCGTCGAAGGATGTCTACAAGGTGCTGCGCACGCCCGACGGCATCGAGCGCGCATTCAAGAAGCTCGACACCATCAAGCCCGACCTCGTGTTCTGGAAGAGCGGCGCGCAGCCGCCGCAGATGCTGGCCGCCGGCGACGTCGTCTTCACCACCGCCTACAACGGCCGCATCACCGCGGCCAATGAGAAGGACAAGAAGAACTTCAAGATGGTCTGGACCGATACGCCGTACACGATGGACAGCTGGGTCATCATGAAGGGCACGCCGAACAAGGCCAATGCCGAGAAGCTGGTCGAATTCATGGGCCGGCCGGACAACCAGGCCAAACTGCCGAAGTACGTGCGCTACGGCGTCACCTCCGCAGGCGCGGCGCCGCTGATCGACAAGTCGCTGATGGGCGAGTTGCCGACCAACCCGGAGATCCTCAAGCAGGCCTTCGCCGAGGATCCGAAGTTCTGGATCGACAACGGCGACAAGCTGGCCGAGCGCTGGACCAAGTGGGCAGGCACGAAGTGACAGGAGGTCGCGCCGGCGGGCACGGGTAGGCCGGCGATGGCGCCGCGCGGCCTGACCCTGGCCGCCCCGCTCGTGGGGTTCCTGCTGGTGTTCTTCGTCGTGCCGATCGCCTGGCTGCTTTCGCTCGCGGTTCGCGAGGCCGAGGTGCCGCGCGCCCTGCCGCGCACGCTGCAGGCGCTGGCGGGCTGGCACGCCGGTGAGCCCTTGCCGGCGCCGCTGTTCGGCGCTTTCGCCGAGGACATCGTCGCGGCGCGTGCCGCGAGCACGCTGGCCGATGCGGCGCGGCGGCTGAACTACGAAGTGAACGGCGTACGCAGCACCTTGATGCGCGCGGCGCGCGAAGCGTCAACGGCGCCTGCGGACACCCGCTTCGACGCCCCGTTCTTCCAGGCCGTCGATCCAACGCTGGCGAGCCCCACCTTCTTCGCCGCCGTGCAGCGGGCGCGCGGCCCGGTGTCGGCGTACTACCTCCTCGCCTCGGTCGATCTGGTGCGCAACGCTCAAGGCGGCATCGAGCGCGCGGCCGAGGGCAGCCGCATCTACCAGGATGTGCTGCTGCGCACGCTGGCCATCAGCGCCAGCGTCACGCTGCTTTGCCTGGCGATGGGCTTCCCGGTGGCGCTGCTGCTGACCCAGGTGCGCGAGCGGACGGCCGACTGGCTGTTGGTGCTGGTGCTGCTCCCCTTCTGGACCTCGTTGCTGGTGCGCACCGCGTCCTGGGTGGTGGTGCTGCAGAAGGAAGGGATGGTCAACAGCCTGCTGCTGAAGCTGGGGCTGATCGCGGAGCCGCTGACGCTGATCTACAACCGCACCGGCGTCTTGGTGGCGATGACCCATGTGCTGCTGCCGTTCATGATCCTGCCGCTGTATACGGTCCTCAAGGCCATCCCGCCCCAATACATGCATGCCGCCGCGAGCCTGGGCGCGCCGCCGGCCGTCGCTTTCGCGCGCGTGTTCCTGCCGCTCGCCGCCCCCGGTGTGGCCGCAGGCTCACTGATGGTCTTCATCCTGGCGCTGGGCTACTACATCACGCCGGCCCTGGTGGGCGGTGGATCGGACCAGATGCTGTCGTACTTCGTCGCGACCTACACCACCGACACGGGCAACTGGGGCCTCGCAGCGGCGCTCGGCCTGCTCATGCTGGGAACGACGATCGTGCTGTACGCCGCCGCGCACCGCCTTTCCGGCGGGCGTGTGCTGGCGATGGGCTAGGCCCGGCCCGGACTGAAGCATGGCCTGGACCTGGCTCTACCGATTGTTCTGCGCCGGCGTGCTGGCCTTCCTGCTCGTGCCCATCGCCGCGATCGTGCCGCTGTCGTTTTCCAGCGGATCGTTCCTCACCTACCCGCTGCCCGGCCTCTCGCTGCGCTGGTATGCCGAGGTGCTGGGCGGCGGCAAATGGCTCACGGCGCTGGCCAACTCGCTCTTCGTCGGCAGCGCCGCGACCGTGGCTTCGGTCTCGCTCGGCACCCTGGCGGCGCTCGGCCTGGCACGACGGCGCGGGCCGCTGGTCGCCGCGCTCAAGCTCCTGATGCTCTCGCCGATGATCGTGCCCGTGATCCTGGTTGCCGTGGGCTCGTACTTCTTTCTCGCACCGTTGTCACTGACCAGCAGCTACGCCGGGCTGATCCTGGCGCACACCGTGATCGCGGTGCCCTTCGCCCTGATTCCGGTGCTCACGGCGCTCGAGTTGCTCGACCCGAACCTGGCGCGCGCCGCGGCGGCTTGCGGCGCGACGCCGGCGACCGCCTTCTGGCGCGTGACCCTTCCCGCCATCCTGCCGGCCATGGCCTC
>DATCGH010000115.1:0-2417 GCA_036509055.1 Caldimonas sp. | reverse complement strand
GAGTGACCGACCGAGCGCCAGTAGCCGACCGGCACGGCGCTCTGCGTGGCGACATGGGCGATGCGCTGGTTGGGAATCTCGTAGACCTGGTCGAACAGGCCCTCGCTGGTCGTCTTGTCGGGCGTGTCGACCGGGCCGGCCAGGCCGGGCATGCCGCGCTCGATCCAGCGCGGCGTGATCGCGTCGCCGGCGCTGGTGATCCTGAGCGAGCTCGGGCGGCCGTCCTCGCCGAGGGTGGCGCGCATCACCGCCACGCCGGCCGGCCGATAGAAGTCGTGGCCGAGGTCTTCCTCGCGCGACCACACCAGCTGCACCGGTCGTCCACCGCACTCGACCGCGATGCGCACCGCCTGGCCGACGACGTCGACGTCGAGACGGCGACCGAAGCCGCCGCCGAGATAGGTGACGTGGACGGTGACCGCTTCCGGCGCCACGCCGGCGACCTGGGCGGCGAGGGCGCGGGCCAGGCCCGGCACCTGGGTCGGCACCCAGACCTCGACCTTGCCGTCGGCGACGCGGGCGGTGCAGTTGATCGGCTCCAGCGCCGCATGCGCCAGGTAGGGCGCGCGATAGACCTGCATCACGGCTCGCGGACCGGGCGGCGCATCGGCCGGCGGCATCTTGCCGAGCGCGTAGAAGGCGAAGCCGCCGTCGTTCGCATCCGCGTCGCGGGCGCGCCGCTCGAGCTCGGCGAGGATCGCGGCGCTGTCGAGGCCGCCGGCCGGGCGCTGCCGCCACTGGACCGCGAGCGCCGCGGCACCTTGGCGGGCATGCCAACCGCTTTTGGCGACGACCGCGAGCGCCTCGGTCGAGCCGGCATAGGTGCCGAGCCGGACCACGCGTTCGACGCCGGCCAGCTTCAGGGTCGCGGCGACGTCGACCGCGCCGACGCTGCCGCCGATCATCGGGCAATGGCGGATGGCGGCGAACAGCAGGCCCGGCGGGCGCACGTCCATCCCGAACTGGGCGGTGCCGTTGCTCTTGGCGACGACGTCGAGCCGGGGCGCGGCGCTGCCGATCAGCTTCCACTCGCTTGCCGGCTTGAGCTGGACGGTGCCGCTCGGCGTCGATGCCGCCGTCTTCGCCAGCTCGCCATAGTGGGCGCTGGCGCCGCTCGAATGGCTGACGACACCGTCCTTGACCATCAGCTCGTGGGCCGGCTGCTTCCAGGCGAGCGAGGCGGCGCCGAGGAGCTGCGCCCGTGCCGTCGCCGCGGCCAGGCGCAGCACTTCCCAGGCGTCGACGACCGACGAGGAGCCGCCGGTGACGTTGATGCCGAGCTCGCGGGCGATCTTGGCGACGACCCACTGGCCGCCGCGCACCACGGCGCTGTCGCGCCGCGCCGCCTCGCCCGGATGAAACGGCAGGCCGGAGACGAACATCGCGACGTTGCCGTAGATCCGGTCGTGGCCGGCGGGGATCAGCCGCACCCGCGACAGCGGCACGTCGAGCTCCTCGGCGACGAGCATGGCCAGCGCGGTGTGCACGCCCTGGCCCATCTCGCTGTGGTTCATCGCCAGCAGCACGCCGCCGTCGGCGGCGATCTTGATCCAGCCGTTCAGGGCGACCTCGCCGTCGACGACCGGCAGCGTGTCGACGCCGCCGAGGCGCGGGCGCGGCGGCATCACGCCCCAGCCCACCAGCAACACGCCGGCGACGCCGGCGCCGGTGAGCAGGAACGTCCTGCGCTTCATCCTTTTGCGGCGACGGCGCGGATGGCGGCGCGAATCCGCGGGTAGGTGCCGCAGCGACAGATGTTGGTGATCGCAGCGTCGATCTCGGCGTCGCTCGGGGTGCGGTTGCTGGCGAGCAGTGCCGCCGCTGCCATCAGCATGCCGCTCTGGCAGTAGCCGCATTGCGGCACCTGCTGCGCGAGCCAGGCCTGCTGCAGCGGATGCGGCTTGTCCGCGCTGCCGAGCGCCTCGATCGTGACGACGCGCTTGCCGCGCACCGCCTCGAGCGGCGTGACGCACGAGCGCACCGCGCTGCCGTCGACGTGCACCGTGCAGGCGCCGCAGGCGGCGACGCCGCAGCCGAACTTGGTACCCGTCAGGCCGAGGAGGTCGCGCAGCGCCCACAGCAGCGGCATCTGCGGCGGCGCCAGCTCATCGGGAAGGGCGCGCGATGCGCCGTTGACAACGATCTCCACACCACTCCTCGCTGCGGCCGGCCGATTGTGCCCGTACGCCAGAATAGGCCATGCTCCGATCGCTCCTCGCGGCCGTCCTGGCCACCGCTGCCGCACTCGGCAGCCTCGACGCGCACGCGCAGAACCAGGTCCTCTACGGACTGATCGACGCCTCCGGCAGCTACAGCCGGACACCGGGCGGCGACTACCGCTGGAAGCTCGACAGCGGCAACATGTCGCGCAGCTTCCTCGGCTTTCGCGGCACCGAGGACCTGGGCGGCGGCCTGCG
>DATCGH010000114.1:0-6612 GCA_036509055.1 Caldimonas sp. | reverse complement strand
CGGTCGTGGATTCGCTGACGTCGATCTGGAGCTCGGCCAACTGGTTCGAGCGCGAGGCCTTCGACCTGTACGGCATCGTCTTCGAGGGCCACGACGACCTGCGCCGCATCCTCACCGACTACGGCTTCATCGGCCACCCGTTCCGCAAGGACTTCCCGGTCTCGGGCACGGTGGAGATGCGCTACGACCCGGAGCAGAAGCGGGTGATCTACCAGCCGGTGACGATCGAGCCGCGCGAGGTGACGCCGAGGGTGATCCGCGAAGAGAACTACGGCGGCCTGCACTGAACCGACGCAGATGGCCGACATCAAGAACTACACCCTCAACTTCGGGCCCCAGCACCCGGCGGCGCACGGCGTGCTGCGCCTGGTGCTCGAGCTGGACGGCGAGGTGATCCAGCGCGCCGACCCGCACATCGGCCTGCTGCATCGTGCTACCGAGAAGCTCGCCGAGACGCGCACCTACATCCAGTCGCTGCCCTACATGGACCGACTGGACTACGTCTCGATGATGTGCAACGAGCACGCCTACTGCCTGGCGATCGAAAAGCTCCTCGGCGTCGACGTGCCGATCCGCGCCCAGTACATCCGGGTGATGTTCTCCGAGATCACGCGCCTGATGAACCACCTCATGTGGCTCGGCGCGCACGGCCTCGACTGCGGCGCGATGAACATCTTCATCTATTGCTTCCGCGAGCGCGAGGACCTGTTCGACATGTACGAGGCGGCCTCCGGCGCCCGCATGCATGCCGCCTACTTCCGCCCGGGTGGCGTCTACCGCGACCTGCCGGACACGATGCCGCAGTACCGCGAGTCGAAGATCCGCTCGGCCAAGTCCACCGGCGAGCGCAACCAGAACCGGCACGGATCGCTGCTCGACTTCATCGACGACTTCGTGCAGCGCTTCCCGGCCAAGGTCGACGAGTACGAGACCCTGCTCACCGACAACCGCATCTGGAAGCAGCGCACCGTGGGCATCGGGGTGGTCACGCCCGAGCGCGCGCTCAACCTCGGCTTCACCGGGCCGATGCTGCGCGGCTCCGGCATCCTCTGGGACCTGCGCAAGCACCAGCCGTACGACGTCTACGACAAGATGGACTTCGACGTGCCGCTCGGCGTCAACGGCGACACCTACGACCGCTATCTCGTGCGGGTCGAGGAGATGCGCCAGGCCAACCGCATCATCCGCCAGTGCGTCGACTGGCTGAAGGCCCATCCGGGTCCGGTCATTACCGCCAACCACAAGGTGGCGCCGCCGTCGCGGGTGGACATGAAGACCGGGATGGAAGACCTGATCCACCACTTCAAGCTCTTCACCGAGGGCTTCCGCGTGCCCGAGGGCGAGGCCTATGCCGCGGTCGAGCATCCGAAGGGCGAGTTCGGCATCTACATCGTCAGCGACGGCGCCAACAAGCCGTACCGGCTGAAGATCCGCGCGCCCGGCTTTCCGCACCTGGCGGCGCTCGACGAGATGGCGCGCGGGCACATGATCGCCGACGCGGTGGCGGTGATCGGCACGATGGACATCGTGTTCGGGGAGATCGACCGGTGAACGCACCGACACGCGCCAAGACGATGCTCTCGGAGGCCGCCGCCAAGGCATTCGAGCGCGAGATCGCCAAGTACCCGCCGGAGGGCAAGGCCTCGGCGGTGATCGCCTGCCTGGCGATCCTGCAGCAGGAGAACGGCTTCGTCTCGCAGGAAAGCGAGGAACTGGTGGCCGAGGTGCTCGGCATGCCGCCGATCGCGGTGCACGAGGTCACGACCTTCTACAACATGTTCAACCAGGCGCCGGTCGGCCGGGTCAAGCTGAACGTCTGCACCAACCTGCCGTGCCAGCTGCGCGGCGGCCAGCACGCCCTGGAGCATCTCTGCGGCACGCTCGGCATTGCCGAGGGCGGCACCACCGCCGACGGCGCCTTCACGGTGCAGAAGGCGGAGTGCCTGGGCGCCTGCGCCGACGCCCCGGTGCTGCTGGTCAACGACCGGCAGATGGTGAGCTTCATGAGCGACACCCGGATCGACGAGCTGGTCTCGTCCTTGCGTGCGCAGACGGCAGCGAATCCGGCATGAACGCGACCTTCGACCTCGCCCGCTTCCAGGCCACCGGTCAGGAAACCTGCTTCCACGGCCGGCACATCGAGCCGCAGATCTACGCCGGCCTCGACGGCACCAACTGGCGCCTGAAGGACTACGAAGCGCGCGGCGGCTACAAGGCGCTGCGCAAGATCCTGGCGCAAGGCGAGGGCGTCGGCATGACGCCCGAGCAGGTGATTGCCGAGGTCAAGTCGTCGGGCCTGCGCGGTCGCGGCGGCGCGGGCTTCCCGACCGGGCTGAAGTGGAGCTTCATGCCGCGCCAGTTCCCGGGTGCCAAGTACCTGGTCTGCAATTCCGACGAAGGCGAGCCCGGCACTTGCAAGGACCGCGACCTGCTGATGTTCAATCCGCACATGGTCATCGAGGGGATGGCCATCGCCGCCTACGCGATGGGCGTGAACGTGGCCTACAACTACATCCACGGCGAGATCTTCGAGGTCTACGACCGCTTCGAGGAAGCACTCGAGGAGGCGCGCGCGGCGGGCTACCTGGGCCAGAAGCTGCTCGGCTCCAACTACGACTTCCAGCTTCACGCCAGCCACGGCTTCGGCGCCTACATCTGCGGCGAGGAAACCGCGCTGCTCGAGTCGCTCGAGGGCAAGAAGGGCCAGCCGCGCTTCAAGCCCCCGTTTCCGGCGAGCTACGGCCTCTACGGCAAGCCGACGACGATCAACAACACCGAGACCTTCGCCGCGGTGCCGTGGATCATCCTCAACGGCGGCCCGGCCTACCTCGACGTCGGCAAGCCGAACAACGGCGGCACCAAGATCTTTTCTGTGGTCGGCGACGTGCAGAAGCCCGGCAACTACGAGGTGCCGCTCGGCACGCCCTTCACCAAGCTGCTCGAGCTCGCCGGCGGCGTGCCGGAAGGGCGGACGCTGAAGGCCGTGATTCCCGGTGGATCGTCGGCACCGGTGCTGCCGGCGGCGATCATGAACGAGCTGACGATGGACTACGACGCCATCGCCAAGGCCGGCTCGATGCTCGGCTCGGGCGCGGTGATCGTCATGGACGACTCGCGCTCGATGGTGCATTCGCTGCTCCGCCTCTCCTACTTCTACATGCACGAGAGCTGCGGCCAGTGCACGCCCTGCCGCGAGGGCACGGGCTGGCTCTACCGCATGGTCGAGCGCATCGCCAACGGCCAGGGGCGCCTGCAGGACATCGACCTCCTGAACTCGGTCTCCGACAACATCCAGGGCCGCACCATCTGCGCCCTCGGCGATGCCGCGGCGATGCCGGTGCGGGCGATGATCAAGCACTTCCGCGAGGAGTTCGTGGCCCTCATCGAGAAGAACGCCAGGCCGGTGCACGCCGGCTCGATCGGCTCCGCTGGAAGCATCCATCCGGAACAGAGCTCTTCGCTCGCCGGCGTGCCGCACCCGACCGTGTCGCCGGTCGGCGAGCCGCGCCATGTCTCGGCGAAGGAAACCCAGGCCACGACCTTCGGAGCCGCGAAATGATCGAGATCGATCTCGATGGCCAGAAGGTCTCGGTGCCCGAGGGCAGCATGGTCATGCATGCGGCCGATGCCGCCGGCACCTACATCCCGCACTTCTGCTATCACAAGAAGCTGACGATCGCGGCCAACTGCCGGATGTGCCTGGTCGACATCGAGAAGGCGCCCAAGCCGATGCCGGCCTGCGCCACGCCGGTGACCCAGGGCATGATCGTGCGCACCCGCAGCGACAAGGCACTCAACGCGCAGCAGGGGGTGATGGAGTTCCTGCTCATCAATCACCCGCTCGACTGCCCGATCTGCGATCAGGGCGGCGAATGCCAGTTGCAGGACCTGGCGGTCGGCTACGGCGCCTCCTCCTCGCGCTACGACGAGGACAAGCGGGTCGTGTTTCCGAAGGACGTCGGCCCGCTCATCTCGATGAAGGAGATGAACCGCTGCATCCACTGCACCCGCTGCGTCCGCTTCGGCCAGGAGGTGGCGGGGGTGATGGAGCTGGGCATGATCCATCGCGGCGAGCACTCCGAGATCACGACCATCGCCGGCGACACGATCGACTCCGAGCTCTCGGGCAACATGATCGACATCTGCCCGGTCGGCGCGCTCACCTCGAAGCCGTTCCGCTACAGCGCCCGCACGTGGGAGCTGTCCCGTAGGAAGAGCGTCAGCCCGCACGATTCGACCGGCGCCAACCTGATCGTCCAGGTCAAGGGCGCGCAGGTGATGCGCGTCGTGCCGCTGGAGAACGAGGACGTCAACGAATGCTGGCTCGCCGACCGCGACCGGTTCTCGTACGAGGCGTTCAACGGCCCCGAGCGTCTCACCACGCCGATGATCCGCCAGGGCGGCGAGTGGAAGGCGGTCGAGTGGACGGCAGCGCTCGACTACGTCTCGCGCGGCCTCACCCAGATCATCGTCGAGCACGGTCCGCAGAGCGTCGGCGCGCTGGCCTCGCCGATCAGCACGGTCGAGGAACTGCACCTCCTTGCCAAGCTGTTGCGCGGCCTCGGCAGCGAGAACATCGACACCCGGCTGCGCGAAGCCGCGCCGGCCGCAGGCGGCCCGATCCGTTGGCTCGGCCAGCCGATCGCCGCGCTGTCCGAACTGCAACGGGTGCTGGTCGTCGGTTCGTTCCTGCGCAAGGACCATCCGCTCTTCGCCCAGCGGCTGCGCCAGGCGGCGAGGAAGGGCGCGAAGGTGATGAGCCTGCACGCCCTGCGCGACGACTGGCTGATGCCGATGGGTCCCAGGCTTGTCGCCCCGCCGAGCGGCTGGGTCCAGGCGCTCGCCGACATCGCTGCCGAGATCGGCGCAGCCAAGGGCGTCGCCGCACCGGCCAAAGGCAACCCGAACGACGAAGCCAAGGCGATCGCCGCGGCGCTGGCCGGTGGTACGCGCAAGTCGATCCTGCTCGGCAATGCCGCCGCACAGCATCCCGACGCGGCCGAGATCGAGCGACTGGGCCGCTGGATCGCCGAGCAGACCGGCGCCAGCTTCGGATGGCTGGTCGAGGGCGGCAACGCGGTCGGCGCGCAGCTCGTCGCTGCCCAGCCGGGCGAGGGTGGTGTGAGCGCCGCCCGCATGCTCGGCAGCGAGGCGCCGCTCAAGGCCTGCATCCTGATGAACGTCGAGCCCGGCCTCGACGCCGCCGATGGCGCCGCCGCGGCGGCCGCGCTCGGCAAGGCCGAGATGGTGGTCTCGCTCACCGCGTTCCAGCCGGCCGCCGGCGACGATCTCGCCGACGTGCTGCTGCCGATCGCGCCCTTCACCGAGACCTCGGGCACCTTCGTCAATGCCGAGGGCCGGGTGCAGAGCTTTCATGGCGTCGTCAAGGCGCGGGGCGAGGCGCGGCCGGCCTGGAAGGTGCTGCGCGTTCTGGGCAACCTGCTCGGTCTCGGCGGCTTCTCGTTCGAAAGCTCCGAGGAAGTGAGGAGCGAGGCGCTCGGCGATGTCGCCACGATTCCTGCCCGGCTCGCGGCCGCCGGCGGCGCCGGCGGTTCGGGAAGCGGCGTACGTGCCGCCGCAACCGGTGCCCTCGAGCGGATCGCCGACGTGCCGATCTATGCCGTCGACCCGATCGTCCGCCGCGCCCCGGCGCTGCAGATGACGGCCGATGCCGCGCCGCCCACGGCCGGCGTGCCGAGCGAGCTGGCCGCCGAGCGCGGCATCGTCGACGGCGCGCTGGTGCGCATCACCCAGGGCGGCCACTCGGTGGTCCTGCCGGCACGCGTCGATCCCTCGCTCGCATCGAACGTGATCCGTGTCGCCGCCGCCCATCCGCTCACGGTGGCGCTCGGTCCGATGTTCGGTCGCCTCGAGATCGCACCCGAGCTGGTCGCGAAGGACGCCGCTGCCGCCGTGGCCGCAGGCGTGATCTGAAGGCAGGGACCGGATGATCGAATCCATCACCACCTTCGGCGCCTCGACCTTCGGCGCCGCCTGGCCCACGGTCTGGGCGGTGGCGCGGATCGTCGCGCTCCTCGTGCCGCTGCTGCTCTGCGTTGCCTACCTCACGCTCTGGGAGCGCAAGGCCATCGGCTGGAGCCAGATCCGTCCCGGCCCGAACCGGGTCGGCCCGCTCGGACTGCTGCAGCCGATCGCCGACGCGGTGAAGCTGATCTTCAAGGAGATCATCGTCCCGACGGCGGCCAACAAGGGCCTGTTCTTCCTCGGCCCGGTGATGACCATCATGCCGGCGCTCGCCGCCTGGGCGGTGGTGCCGTTCGGGCCGGAGACGGCGCTCTCGAACATCAACGCCGGGCTGCTGTTCCTGATGGCGATCACCTCGATGGAGGTCTACGGCGTGATCATCGCCGGCTGGGCCTCGAACTCGAAGTACGCCTTTCTCGGCGCCTTGCGCGCCTCGGCGCAGATGGTGAGCTACGAGATCGCCATGGGCTTCGCCCTGGTGGTGGTGCTCATGGTCTCGGCCAGCCTCAACATGACCGACATCGTCCTCGGCCAGGGCAAGGGCTGGTTCGCCGAGCGCGGCCTCACCTTTCTCAGCTGGAACTGGCTGCCGCTGCTGCCGATCTTCGTCGTCTACGTGATCTCGGG
>DATCGH010000113.1:0-2958 GCA_036509055.1 Caldimonas sp. | reverse complement strand
CGCACCTGGCGGGCGATGATGTCCCGTGCCTGCCGCGCCGACGCCGGAATCTCCGCCTCGTACTGCAGCAGCTGCGCGGCATTGCGCACCGGCGCCAGCGGATTGCGCAGCTCGTGGGCGAGCGTGGCGATGAACTCGTCCTTGCGCCGCCCCGCCACGCGCAGCTCGGCCTCGAGCTGCTCCAGCGCCCGGGTGCGCTCCTCCACCAGCCGGTCGAGGTTCTCGTTCAGCGCCTGGAGCTGCTCCTCGGCGCGGCGGCGCTCGGTCACCTCGGCGAGCAGGGCGCGATTGGAGACCTCGACCTCGCGGCTCTTGCGATGCAGCTCCGCGAACACCGCCACCTTCGAGCGGAGCACCGGCGCATTGACCGGCTTGTGCAGGTAGTCGACCGCACCGCTCCCGTACCCCTCGAGGACATGCTGGTCCTCGTTGTAGTAGGCGGTGAGGAAGATGATCGGCACCCGCGCGGTTTTCTTGCGGCCCTTGATGATCTGGGCCAGCTCGAAGCCGGTCATGCCGGGCATGCGGACATCGAGAATCAGGAGGGCGAACTCCTCGGCAACCAAGGCGAGCAGCGCCTGATCGGCCGACTCCGCCCGCACCAGCCGGTAGCCCGGCGAGTCGAGCAGGGTCTCGAGCACCGTCAGGTTCTTCGGCTCGTCGTCGACGATCAGGATGTTGATCGGCGCATCGAAGATGGTCGAGAGCACGGCACCCGGGCGGGTCGGCTCGTCGCTCGAGTCGGACATGCTGCCTCGGGGGTCTGCGTCGGGGATCATCTCGCCAAGCGGCCGGACGACGGCTGTCTCACCGGAAGAGCCACACCCGCATCAGCGACAGCAGCTGATCGGTATTCACCGGCTTGGCGATGTAGTCGCTGGCGCCCGCGTCGAGGCACTTCTCGCGGTCGCCCTTCATCGCCTTGGCGGTGAGCGCCAGGATGGGCAGGGTGCGGAACCGGACCTCGCTGCGGATCTCGCGCATCGTCTCGTAGCCGTCCATGTCCGGCATCATGATGTCCATCAGCACCATGTGGATGTCGGGCGTGCGCCGGATCAGGTCGATGGCCTGGCGGCCGTTGGTCGCGCTGATCACCTCCATGTCGTGGTTCTCGAGCAGCGAGGTCAGGGCGAAGATGTTGCGCGCATCGTCGTCCACGACCAGCACCTTGCGACCGCGCAGCGCCTCCTTGCCGCGGTGCAGGCGCTCCAGCATCTGCTGCTTGGCCGGTGGCAGGTCGGTGACGACCCGGTGCAGGAAGAGCGCGGTCTCGTCGAGCAGCCGCTCCGGCGACTGCACGTCCTTCAGCACGATGCTCTTGGCCATCGCCTTGAGACGCGCCACGTCGCTGTCGGTGAGGTCCTTGCCGGTGAAGACGACGATCGGCACGTCGACCAGTTCGGGCTCGGCATGGACCTTTTCGAGCAGGTCGAAGCCGCTCATGTCGGGCAGGCGCAGGTCGAGGACGACGCAGTCGAACGACCCGTCGCGCATCGCCGCCAGCGCCTCCTTGCCGCTGCCGACCGCCACCGTCTCGATGTCCCGGTCGTCGAGCAGCTCGACGATCGAGGCGCGCTCGATGTCGTCGTCCTCGACCACCAGCAGCCGCTTGGTGTGCGCCTCGGTGTACTCCTTGATCCGGCCGAACGCGGCCTCCAGGCCGGTGGTGGTCGGCTCCTTGACCAGGTAGGCGAAGGCGCCGCGCGCCAGGCCGTGCTGCCGCTCCTCCTCGAGGGTGACGATCTGCACCGGAATATGGCGCGTCGCCGGGTCGAGCTTGAGCTGGTTGAGCACGGTCCAGCCGAGCATGTCGGGCAGGAAGATGTCGAGCGAGATCGCAGCCGGCTCGTACTGGCGCGCCAGGGCGAGCGCCTGCGCGCCCTTGGTGGCGACGATGCCCTTGAAGCCGATGTCGCGCGCCAGGCCGAGCAGGATGCGCGCGTAGTGCGGGTCGTCCTCGACGATCAGCAGCACCTCGTCGCCGCCCTCGAGGGCGTTGCGGTCGTCGGCGATGTGCTCCTCGCGCGCCATCGGCAGCACCGTCATTCCGCTGCGCGTCTCGACGGCGGACCCGTCGCCGGTGCGGGCGTTGGTGCGCACCGAGCTCGCGCCGGCATAGCGCAACGGCAGGTAGAGCGTGAAGACGCTGCCCTGGCCGTGCACGCTGGTGAGCTTGATCTCGCCGCCGAGCAGCACCGCCAGCTCGCGGCTGATCGCCAGGCCCAGGCCGGTGCCGCCGTACTTGCGCGAGGTGCCGGCGTCGGCCTGCTGGAAGGCCTCGAAGATCAGCCGCTGCTTGTCCGGCGCCACGCCGATGCCGGTGTCCTCCACCGTGAACGCCACCACCTGCTGGGCACTGGCCAGGATCGCGTGGTCGGCGCTCCAGCCAGCGTCGGCGAGCTCCACCCGCACATGGACGTGGCCGTGCGAGGTGAACTTGACGGCGTTGGAGAGCAGGTTCTTCAGGATCTGCTGCAGCCGCTTCGGGTCGCTCTCCATCGAGCGCGGCAGGTCCGGGTCGACGCGAATCTGGAACGGCAGGTTCTTCGCCTCGGCGACGTGACGGAAGTTGCGGTCGATGGTCTCGCGCAGGCCCAGGAAGGTGATCTCCTCGATCTCCACCGTTACCGTGCCCGACTCGATCTTCGACAGGTCGAGGATGTCGTTGATCAGGTGCAGCAGGTCGGAGCCCGAGGAGTTGATGTTGCGCGAGAACTCCACCTGCTTGGGCTGCAGGTTGCCGGACGAGTTCTCGGCGAGCTGCTGGCTCAGGATCAGGATCGAGTTCAGCGGCGTGCGCAGCTCGTGCGACATGTTGGCCAGGAACTCGGACTTGTACTTCGAGGTCAGCGCCAGCTCGGCCGCCTGCTCCTCGAGCGCACGCCGCGCCTGCTCGACCTCGGCGTTCTTGCGCTCCACCTCGGCGTTCTGCTCGGCCAGGAGCCGCGCCTTGGTGCC
>DATCGH010000112.1:0-10318 GCA_036509055.1 Caldimonas sp. | reverse complement strand
GCGACGCGGCGCTTGCCGCTGCCGGTGTTGGTGTAGACGGTGGTGAAGAGCGACTCGCCGGTGACCAGGCGCTTGCCGGCGCCGAGCAGCTTGCCGAACAGGCCGCCGCTCTGCGAGGCGGAGGCGTCGCCGAACACGGTGTCCATCTGGATGCCGGCATCCATGAACATCATGCTGCCGGCCTCGCCGATGGCCGCCTCACCGGGGTCGAGCTCGACCTCCACGAACTGCATCTCCGCGCCCTTGATCTCGTAGTCGACCACGTCCATCGCCATGACTTGCTTCCTCGGGTGTCGTGCTGGGTTGGCGCGAATGCGCGGAGGCGGATTCTAGAAGTCAGCCGTTTCGTTCAAGTGCAAAGCCCGCGCCCTACACAGAATTCGCCCCACGGATCCGCCGGGTCCGAACCCCACTCAGGAGATTGCGATGAACGTTCCCTCTGCCAACCCCTCGTGCCGATGCGTCGACTGCCCGGGAGCCGGCTGCACGTGCGGCTGCCAGGCCGCCGCCGCCTCGAGCCCGATCACCGCCGCCCCGGCGTGCGCCTGCGGCCCCGGCTGCGCTTGCGATGCCGCCGAGCGGGGCTGCCTTTGCGCCACCCGCTCGTCCTGAGCGGAGGTCGGTGCGCTCAGCCCGGCCACGGCCGGTGGAAGAAGGCATAGCGCCCGATCTCGCGCGCGCCCCCGGACTCCACCGCCAGCAGCCTGACCCGCAAGATGTTTTCGGGCAGCTTCTTGACCGCGGCGATCTTCGGCAGGTAGAGCACCTCGCCTGCCTGCGGATCGAACGGCACGTCCTCGAGGCGATGCTCGACGCCGGGCTCGAGCGACCATTCCGTCACCGCGTCGAGGCGCTGCACGCCCGCGAGCGGCGCCTCGAGGTAGGAGACGAGCAGGTCGTCGTCGGGCGCGACGGTGCAGTTGACGCTGCCGTTGACCGGCAGCCGGTACTCGCGCAAGCGCACGCCCTGGCCGGCCAGCCGCTGGACGAAGCCGGAGGTCGTCACCGCCGAGACCGCGCCGGCGCGGAAGGCTGTGCGCACGCCCTCGCCGAGGGCGATCAGCTCGTCGAGCGCCTGGCCGCAGGCGTCGCATTGCATCAGGTGCTCGTCTGCGGCGTCGACCGAGACCGCCGGCGCGTCGTCGTGCAGCCAGTATTCGAGCAAGGCGTCGACCGAGAGATGGCCGTTGCCGCCGCTCACGACGGCCTCCTGCCGGCGTCGACGCAGCGCCGCAGCTTGTCGATGCCGCGATGCCGGATCACGCGCACGTTGCCGGCCGAGAGGCCGAGCTGCGTGCCGACGGCCTCGGACGGCTGCTCGTCGTAGAAGGTCATCACCAGCACCGTCCGCTCGCGCTCCGGCAGCCGCTCCAGGCAATCGGCGACGCGCGCCTGGTCGAGGCGCGGGGCGATCTGCAGGTCGGCCATCGGCAGATCGCCGGCATAGCGTTCGAGCAGCTCGGCGCGGCGGCGCTCGCCGCGGCGCTGGTCCATCACCGTCAGGCGGCAGGTGCCGAGCACGAACGAGAGCACCCGCTCCGGCTCGCGCAGCCCCCCGGCGCGGAGCTGGGCGATGGTGTGGACCATGACGTGCTGCATCAGGTCGGCGGCGGCGTGGGCGTCGCGCAGATGGCGCAGGCCGTAACGCCGCACCCGCGGCGCCAGCAGCCGGTAGAGCTCGGCCTCGGCCTCGCCGGCCTCGCCCGGAGCGGCGGCGGCGATGCGCCGGGCGACGCGCCCCTCCGGCGTCTCGGCGGCAGAGGCGTCGACGGCTTCCATGACCGAAGCATAGCCAAGCGACGCTGAAAATAAATCCGTAACGCCGGCCGCGGCGACGCCACAACCTGCGGCACCTCCACTCCTTTCACGAGGCACTTCCATGATCACGAACCCGCAGTCCGGCACCAACGTCCACGAGATCGCCGAGGGCGTCTACCGCATCAACACCCCGGTTTCCCTCCCCGACGGCCCGGCCTTCAGCTTCAACCAGTACCTGCTGGTCGACGACGAGCCGCTGCTGTTCCACACCGGCCCGCGGCGGATGTTCCCCCTGGTGCGCGAGGCGGTCGCCGCGATCATGCCGGTCGAGCGGCTACGCCACGTCGGCCTGTCGCATTTCGAGGCCGACGAGTGCGGCTCGCTCAACGAGTGGCTCGCCGTCGCGCCCGCGGCCACGCCGCTCTGCAGCCAGATCGCGGCCATGGTCTCGGTCGGCGACGTCGCCGACCGCGCGCCCCGCGCCCTGGCCGACGGCGAGCAGATCGTGCTCGGCCGGCACACCCTGCAGTGGTTCGACACGCCGCACGTGCCGCATGGCTGGGACTGCGGCCTGCTGATGGACATCACCTCCGCCACCTTCTTCTGCGGCGACCTGTTCACCCAGCCCGGCCACGGCGAGCAGGCCCTGACCGAAGCCGACATCCTCGGGCCGAGCGAGGCCTTCCGTCAGCCGATGGACTACTACGCCCACACGCCGCAGACGCTGGCGACGCTCGCCCGGCTGGCCGAGCAGAAGCCGCGCACGCTCGCCTGCATGCACGGCAGCGCCTGGCGCGGCGACGGCGGCACGCTGCTGCGGCATCTGGCGGAGGCGGTCGGCGCGTCGCGCTGACACAATCCGCGCATGCTCGACCCGAACCAGCTCGATGTCCGGTACGCGAAGAGCGGCGCGCTGAACATCGCCTACCAGGTGTTCGGCAGCGGCGAGCTGAACCTGGTGCTCATCCCCGGGTGGGCGTCGCATGTCGAGAACATCTGGACGCTCCCGGACTTCGCGGCGTTCGCCGAGAAGCTCTCGCACTTCGCCCGGGTCGTCATGCTCGATCGGCGCGGCACCGGCCTGTCGGATCCAGTCTCGGACCCGCCGACGCTCGAGGAGCGGATGGACGACGTGCGCGCCGTGCTCGACGCCGTCGGCTGGGAGCGTGCCGTGGGGCATCTCCGAGGGCGGGCCGATGGCGATGATGTTCGCCGCGACCTATCCCGCGCGCACCCAGGCCTTGCTGCTCTACGGCACCTTTGCCCGCTTCAGCCGCGGCGAGGACTATCCGCACGGCTATCCCGCCGCGGTGAACGCGATGTGGGTCCCGCATCTCGACGCCATCTGGGGCACCGGCGAGCTGTCGCGCCGGTTCGCCCCCAGCATCACCGCCGACGCGGCGCTGATGCGCATCCTGGCGCGGCTGGAGCGGATGGCCATGAGCCCGGGCACGGCGCGCAAGCTGTTCGGCATGATGACCGAGGTCGATGTCCGGCACGTGCTGCCGGCGATCCGCGTGCCGACGCTGATCCTGCATCGCATCGACGACCTGCCGGTGCGCGTCGGCCATGCCCGCCACCTGGCCCAGCACATCGCCGGGTCGAAGCTGGTCGAGCTCGCCGGCGAGGATCACCTTCCGTGGTGCGGCAACGTCGACGCCCTGCTCGACGAGGCGCGCGAATTCCTCACCGGGGAGCGGGCCGAGACCGAGCCGGACCGCATCCTCACGACCATCCTGTTCTGCGACATCGCCGATTCGACCCGGCGGCTGGCGGAAGTGGGCGACCCGGCCTGGAAGCAGGTCCTGGCGAGCTTCTACACGCTCGCCGACGACAAGCTGCGGCACTTTCGCGGCCGCAAGCTCGACACCGCGGGCGACGGCCTGTTCGCCGCCTTCGACGGCCCGGCGCGGGCGGTGCGCTGCGGCGCCTCGCTGGCCAAGGCGGTGGAACCCCTGGGCCTGCGCCTGCGGGTGGGCGTGCATACCGGCGAGTGCGAGGTGCTCGGCGAGAAGTACAGCGGCATGGCGGTGCACGTCGGCGCCCGCGTGGCCGCGCTGGCCGAGCCGGGCCAGGTGCTCGTCTCTTCGACCGTGAAGAACCTGGTGGTGGGATCGGGGCTTGATTTCGCCGACATCGGCCTGCACGCGTTGAAAGGCGTGCCCGGCGAGTGGCACCTGTTCGCGGCCACGGTCTCGTAGTCGGCAGGCCGGCGCCGCCGGCCCGCCGTCGGCTCAGCCTTGCGCCGGTGCGCCGCCGGCCCAGCGCTGCACCACCGCCGCGAGCTGCGCCATGCTGACCGGCTTGGTCATGTAGTCATCCATTCCCGCGGCAAGGCAGCGCTCGCGGTCGCCGGCAAGGGCATCGGCGGTCAGGGCAACGATCGGCGTGCGCGGGTCGTCGCCATGGGCCCGGTCGCGGATGCAGCGGGTCGCCTCGAAGCCGTCCATCACCGGCATGTGGCAATCCATGAAGACGAGGTCGTAGCGCTTGTGCGTCGCCGCGCTGCAGGCCGCGTCGCCGTCCTCGACCACGTCGACCCTGCAGCCCATCCTTTCCAGCATGGCGGTGACGACCATCTGGTTCACGGCGTCGTCCTCGGCGAGGAGGATCTGCGCCGGCGGCAGGATGACATCGACCCGCTCGTGCGGCGCCGGCCCGGTGGCCGGCGCCGGCTCGGCGCCGGCCTTCAGCCGCAGCTCGAACCAGAAGGTCGATCCCAGGTCGATCCGGCTCTCGACGCCGACCCGGCCGCCCATCAGGTCGGCCAGCTCCTTGACGATCGCCAGGCCGAGGCCGCTGCCGCCGTGGCGGCGCGTGCTCGAGGCGTCGACCTGGGTGAAGGCGTCGAAGACCGAGTCGAACTGGTCTTCGGCAATGCCGATGCCGGTATCGCGCACCGAGAAGCGCAGCTGCACGGCGTGGTCCGTCGCCTCGAGGACGATCACCTCGAGGACGACGCGGCCGCGGTCGGTGAACTTGACCGCGTTGTGAAGAAGATTGACGAGCACCTGGCGCAAGCGGTACGGATCGCCCTGGACGCGCGCCGGCAGCTGCCGCGAGATCGCGCAGCTCAGGGTGAGCGGCTTGTCGCGTGCCGTGGTCGCCATCAGCTCGACCGTCTCGCGGATCAGCGACCGCAGGTCGAAGGTCGTCTCGTGCAGGGTGAGCTTGCTCGCCTCGATGCGCGACAGGTCGAGCACGTCGTCGATCAAGGCCAGGAGCGCAGTCGCCGAGTGAAGCGCGGTCTCGGCAAGATGCCGCTGTTCGGCATCGAGCGGCGTGTCGAGCAGCAGCTCGGTGGTGCCGAGGACGCCGTTCATCGGCGTGCGGATCTCATGACTGATGGTCGCCAGGAACTGCGCCTTGGCGAGGTTGGCCTGCTCGGCGCGCCGGCGCGCCTCCTCGAGGTCGACCGCCTGGCTCTCGAGCGCGCGCTGCTTCTGCTCGAGGCTGTCGACCAGGTCGCGTGCCGTGTGCATCGCTTCGCGCACGCGGCTGCGCAGGCGCTCGGAGACCAGCCCGGTGAACGCGAGATAGATGCCGAGCAGGTACATCGTCGCGGCGATCGTCAGCCGCTGCGACCAGTGCGCATGGGCCGGCCCGTCGAGCCAGACCCAGCAGGAGTAGCCGAGGTAGGCAGCCATCACGACGTGATTGAAGTAGATCGCCCGGCGGAACCCGTAGCCGACCTGGTCCGCGACCCGGATCAGCAGCAGGCAGGCGAAGAACAGGTGCGCCTGCTCGAGATGACGCAGGTTCGGAAGCCAGACGAGAATGTCCAGGTGCAGGAAGAGCAGGCCGAGATCGAGGCGGCCGGTCCGGCCGTACCACGCGCGCAGCGCCGCCCAGCTCAGCGCCGCGTAGGCGATGTTGAGGGCGAGCAGCAGGGCCAGGGGCGGCCGGTCGACCGCGACGCCCAGGCGCAGGTCCTGGAGGACGGCGATGACGCAGAGGATCGCGAAGCCGGCGGCGCGCACCGCCGGGATCTGCACCGTATTGACCCGGCGCGCGCTCTCCGCCCGGCGTTGTGCGAGCAGGTCGACATCGAGCGTGAAGCTTGCGTCGGTGTCTCGCGTCGGTCCGGATGCAGTCACCTGGGTCCGATCAGTCTGGACCCGGACCATTCTGCGCGCGCCGCCGCGGGCGCGCATCTGTAAAGTCTGTCAGCCGCCTATCGCGCGCTCCTGAGCGCCGAGGTCATTTGCATTCCCATTCGCATTCATGAGCGCTGTCCACGTCGAAGCCCTGCGCCATCGCCTGCGCGCCCTCGGCGCGCGGCCTTCGCACGAGGAACGCGTCCTGCGCCAGTGGGCGCGGGCGGAGCCCCAGGCCCAGGGCAAGCGGCGCCTGGAGGATTTCCTGCCGCTGGCGCTGCGCACGGCGCTGCCGGCGCTCGAAGCCGAATTGCACGCCCTGGCCGTGCTGCGTGCCGACCACCCCGGCGCCGACGGCTCCCGCCGGCTCCTCGTTGGCCTGGTCGACGGCCGTTCGGTGGAGGCAGTGCTGCTGCCGCGCGGCGGCTTGTGCGTCTCGAGCCAGGTCGGTTGTGCCGTGGGCTGCGTGTTCTGCATGACCGGCATCGGCGGTCTCGAGCGCCAGCTCGGCAGCGCCGAGATCGTCGCCCAGGTCGCGCTCGCGCGCAGCCTCCGCCCGGTGACCAAGGTCGTGTTCATGGGCATGGGCGAGCCGGCGCACAACCTCGACGCCGTGCTCGAGGCGATCGACCTGCTCGGCACCGGCGGCGGCCTCGGCCACAAGCAACTGGTGTTCTCGACGGTGGGCGACCGGCGGGCGTTCGAGCGCCTGCCGCAGGGCCGGGTGAGGCCGGCTCTGGCGCTGTCGCTGCACAGCACCGACACGGCGTTGCGCGCGCGGCTGCTGCCGCGCGCGCCGGACATCCCGCCCGACGAGCTGGTATCGCTCGGCGACGCCTATGCGCGCGCCACCGGCTATCCGATGCAGGTGCAGTGGACGCTGCTCGCCGGCATCAACGACACAGCCGACGAGATCGAGGGCCTCGTACGCCTGCTCGCCGGGAGATACGCGGTGCTGAACCTGATTCCCTACAACACCGTCGACGGCCTGGATCTGGGGCGACCGGCGGCGGAGCGCTCGCTGGCCATGGCGCGCGAGCTGCATCGCCGCGGCATCCTCACCAAGCTGCGCCAGTCGGCCGGGCAGGACGTGGAGGCCGGGTGCGGCCAGCTGCGGGCGCGGCACGAGCGCGGCGATCGTCGGCGGATCGAGATCGTCGCGGCCTGAGCGGCACCGCCACATCCACCCCCTGCGCGTTTCGTCCGGCGGCGGCTGCAGTTCGTCGCAGCACGCTGGTCAAGCCGGCGGGCGGTGCCTAGAGTGCAACCGTCGCTCATCCAACCACCCCCGGACACCGCCATGGGAATCGCCAACGACCTCGAACGCCTGACCGAGCTGCACCGCAGCGGCGCCATCTCCGATGCGGAATTCGCCAGCGCGAAAGCCCGTGCCCTCGGCGAATCGCCAACGGCGGGCGGGAACGCCGTCCTGCATTGGCTGCATGCGCTGCGCCGCAGCCGCACCGACGCCTGGCTCGGCGGCGTGTGCGGCGGCCTGGCGCCGGCGACCGGCCTGCCCTCCTGGCTGTGGCGCCTGATCTTCGCGCTGCTGTTGGTGTGCGGCGGCACCGGCCTGATGGTCTATCTGCTGCTGTGGATCCTGGTGCCCAAGGACGACGGCGTCGTCGACTTCGGTGCCGGCTCGTTCCGCTCGACCTGAGGCGCGCGCGATGGGAACGCTGTTCACGTTCGTGCTCTGGTGCCTGCTGTTCGTGCTCTGCTGGCCGATCGCGCTCGCCGCGCTCGTGCTCTGGCCCCTGGTCTGGCTGTTGACCCTGCCGTTCCGTCTTCTCGGCATCGCCTTTGACGCGTTGTTCGCGACGCTGCGCGCGCTGCTGCTCCTGCCGGCGCGGCTGCTCGGGGCGGGTCGGCGGTCCGTAGGCTAGGAGCACCTGGAAACGAACGGCCCTCGCAGGCCGTTCGTCACGTCCCCCGCTTCATCGCGGGCGGCTTCCAGCCGCTTCGAGCGACGCGCGGGAAGGTGCAATTGTCCCTTGGGGCAACGGGGTCGCAGGGCGCAACGCAGGCGCCAGACACCACCATGCCGTAGCGAGTTTTTGTCTATCCGGTCGATTGACAAACACCGCTAGGCGCCGCCGTTTCGAAAGTCGAAACTCCTGGTCCTTCGCGATCCACCCGGAGACATCCATGAGCACCGAAGCCAAATGCCCCTTCCATCAGGCCGCCGGCGGCGGCACCAGCAACCGCGACTGGTGGCCCGACGCGCTGAGGCTCGACCTGCTGCAGCAGCACTCGAGCAAGTCCGATCCGATGGGCGCCGACTTCGACTACGCCGCGGCGTTCAACAGCCTCGACCTCGCGGCCGTGAAGAAGGACCTGAACGCGCTGATGACCGACTCGCAGGAGTGGTGGCCGGCCGATTTCGGCCACTACGGGCCGCTCTTCATCCGCATGGCCTGGCACAGCGCCGGCACTTACCGCATCGGCGACGGCCGGGGCGGTGCCGGCCGCGGCCAGCAGCGTTTCGCGCCGCTCAACAGCTGGCCCGACAACGTCAGCCTCGACAAGGCGCGCCGGCTGCTGTGGCCCGTCAAGCAGAAGTACGGCCGCAAGATCTCCTGGGCCGACCTCATGATCCTCGCCGGCAACGTCGCGCTCGAAAGCATGGGCTTCAAGACCTTCGGCTTCGCCGGCGGCCGGCCCGACGTGTGGGAGCCGGACCTCGACGTCTACTGGGGCCGCGAGACCAAGTGGCTCGGCGGCGACATCCGCTACGCGCAGGGCTCGCCCGGCGTCGAGAAGGCCCATGGCGTGCTCGTGAAGGACGACGACAGCAAGGTGCCGGAAACGCGCGACCTCGAGAACCCGCTCGGCGCGGTGCAGATGGGCCTCATCTACGTCAACCCCGAAGGCCCCGACGGCAACCCCGACCCGATCGCCGCGGCGCACGACATCCGCGAGACCTTCGGCCGCATGGCGATGGACGACGAGGAGACGGTGGCCCTGATCGCCGGCGGCCACAGCTTCGGCAAGACCCACGGCGCGGCGCCGGCCTCGCACGTCGGCAAGGAGCCGGAGGCCTGCGAGCTCGAGGCGCAAGGCCTCGGCTGGGGCAACAGCTTCGGCAGCGGCAAGGGCGGCGACACCATCACCAGCGGCCTGGAGGTCACCTGGACGACGACGCCGACGAAGTGGAGCAACAACTTCCTGGAGAACCTGTTCGGCTTCGAGTGGGAGCTGACCAAGAGCCCCGCCGGCGCGCAGCAGTGGGTGGCCAAGGGCGGCGCCGGCGCCGGCAGCATCCCGCACGCGCACGACAAGACGAAGCGGTTGCCGCCGACCATGCTCACCACCGACCTGTCGCTGCGCCTCGATCCGGCCTACGAGAAGATCTCGCGCCGCTTCCTCGCCCACCCCGAGCAGCTCGCCGACGCCTTCGCGCGGGCCTGGTTCAAGCTCACGCACCGCGACATGGGCCCGCGCGCCCGCTACCTCGGCCCCGAGGTGCCGGCCGAAGAGCTCATCTGGCAGGACCCGATCCCGAAGGTCGATCACCCACGGGTCGAGGCAGAGGACATCGCGACGCTGAAGAAGAAGGTGCTGGCGTCGGACCTCACCGTGGCCCAGCTGGTCTCGACCGCCTGGGCCTCGGCCTCCACCTTCCGCGGCTCCGACAAGCGTGGCGGCGCCAACGGCGCCCGCATCCGCCTCGCGCCGCAGAGGGACTGGGCCGTCAATCAGCCCGAGCAGCTGGCGAAGGTGCTGAAGACGCTCGAAGGCATCCGCGCCGAGTTCAACGGCACGGCGTCGGACGGCCGGAAGATCTCGCTCGCCGACCTGATCGTCCTGGCCGGCGGTGCCGCGGTGGAAAGGGCCGCGAAGGACGCCGGGCAGTCGGTCGTCGTGCCCTTCACGCCGGGCCGCATGGATGCGTCGCAGGCGCAGACCGACGTCGCTTCGTTCGCCCCGCTAGAACCCGTGGCCGACGGCTTCCGCAACTACCTCAAGGGCCGCTACAGCGTGCCGGCCGAGGTGCTGCTGATCGACAAGGCGCAGCTGCTGACGCTGACGGTGCCCGAGATGACGGTGCTCGTCGGCGGCCTGCGCGTGCTCGGCGCCAATGTCGGCGGCGCCGGGCACGGCGTCTTCACCCGGCGCCCCGGGGCGCTCGGCAACGACTTCTTCGTCAACCTGCTCGACATGAAGACGGAGTGGAAGCCGGCGCCGGGCGACGCCGGCACGTTCGAAGGTCGTGACCGCAAGAACGGTGAGCTGAAGTGGACCGGCACACGCGTCGATCTCGTCTTCGGTTCCAACGCTCAGTTGCGTGCCCTGGCCGAGGTCTATGCCGCGACCGATGCGCAGGCGAAGTTCGTTGCCGATTTCGTCGCCGCCTGGAACAAGGTGATGAACCTGGACCGGTTCGACGTCGGCTGAAGCGGAGGTGGATTGCCTGGGCAACAGCGTGCGGCGAAGGCGCGCGACGGATCAAGTGTCGCGTT
>DATCGH010000111.1:0-5532 GCA_036509055.1 Caldimonas sp. | reverse complement strand
GCCCAGGCCCATGAAGGCCGCCTGGCCGAGGCTCACCAGGCCGGTGTAGCCGGTGAGGATGTTGAGCCCCATCGCGCTGGCGACGTTGATCGAGACCAGGCAGGCGAGGTAGAGCCAGTACTCGCCGGCGAAGAACGGGAACGCGGCGAGCGCGAGCAGGCCGAGCAAGGCCCACGCCTGCTGGGGGCGGCTGTCGAACAGCGCCGCGTCGGCGGCGTAACTCTGCTTGGCGGAGCCGATGCGCATGGCGTCCTAGGGCCTAGAGCCGCTCGATTTCGTGCGTGCCGAACAGGCCGTACGGACGCACCATCAGGATCAGCACCAGCAGGCTGAAGGTGGCGAGCAGCTTGTATTCGGTGCCGGCGTAGAAGCCGGTGAGCGACTCGACGATGCCGACGAACACGCCGCCGACGAGCGCGCCGAGCACGCTGTCGAGGCCGCCGAAGATCACGACCACCAGCACCGACAGGCCGAACACGCCCATCGCCGAGGAGATGCCGCCGATCGAGCCGACGACGATGCCGGCGACCCCGGCGATCGCCGCCGCCGCCATCCACGAGAGCGAGAAGACGCGCGGCACGTCGATGCCGACCGAGTAGGCCGCGGCCTGGTCGGAGGCGGTGGCGCGCAGGGCGACGCCGCCGCGCCAGAAGCGGAAGATCAGCAGCACGGTGACGATCAGCAGCACCGCGATCCAGAAGCCGTGGAAGATCTTCGGCGACACCAGGGCCTCGCCGATGGCGATGTGCTTGGTCGGCAGGAACTCGGGCAGGCGCTGCTGGTCGGCCGTCCACACCAGCTCGACCAGGCCGACCAGCACCGAGCCGAGTCCGACCGTGACCATGAAGGACGAGATCGGCGATTCGCCGAGCATCGGCCGGATCACGGTGCGCTCGACCAGCGCGCCGAACGCGGCCGAGACTGCGAGCGCCGCGGGAATCGCCAGCCAGATCGGCAGCCCCAGGCCGGCGGCGAAGGCGAAGAACACGTAGGCGCCGATCATCAGCATCTCGCCGATGGCGATGTTGACCACCCGCGTCGCCTTGTAGATGAGCACGAACGCCAGGCCGGTGAGCGCATAGAGGCCGCCGGTGCCGACGCCGGCCAGCACGATCTCGAACAGCAGCCAGCCGTCCATCGCCTCAGGCGGGCTGCGCCACCGTGGCGGCGGCCGCGGCGCCGCGACGGAATCGCTCGCGCAGCGCCGAGACGTCGCCGGAGCCGAGGTAGGCGCGAACGACCTGCGGGTCGGCCTGCACCTCGGCGGGCCGGCCGCGGGCGATGACCTGGCCGAAATTGAGCACGACCACGTGGTCGGAGAGGTCCATCACCATGCCCATGTCGTGCTCGACCATCAGCACGGTCACGCCCCATTCGCGCCGCACCTCGAGGATGAAGCGCGCCATGTCCTCGGTTTCCTCGCGGTTCATGCCGGCGACCGGCTCGTCGAGGAGCAGCAGCTTCGGCCGCATCGCCAGTGCCCGCGCCAGCTCGACCCGCTTCTGCAGGCCGTAGGCGAGCGAGGCGACCGGGGCCTTCCGGATGTGGTCGATCTCGAGGAAATCGATGATCCGCTCCTCGATCTCGCGGCGCAGCTCTTCCTCCTCGCGCCGCGCCGCCGGCGTGTAGAAGAGCGCGGCGAGCGGACCGGTCCTCAGGTGGCAGTGGCGGCCGAGCTTGATGTTGTCGAGCACCGTCATGCCGCGGAACAGGGCGATGTTCTGGAAGGTGCGCGCCAGGCCCAGGGCGGCGCGCTGCGGCGGCGGCACGCCGGCCAGGTCGCGGCCCTCGAAGACGATGCGCCCGGCCCGCGGCGCATAGAAGCCCGAGAGGGTGTTGAAGACCGAGGTCTTGCCGGCGCCATTGGGGCCGATCAGCGAAGTCACCGAGCCCGGCTGCACCTGGAAGCCGACGCCGTCGAGCGCCTTGACGCCGCCGAACGCCAGCGACAGGCCTTCAACCTCGAGCAGCGGCGGTGGCGAAGCGGTCGCGGACAGGACGGACTCCTCGAGCCGATGCCTGCGCCCGGCCTGAACGTGGAAAACCTACTCGCCGGTAGGAGTCTTGATTCTTGGGTAGGCCCCGCCTCGGCGCAAGGTCGGCCAGGGGCGGACAAACCCGCGCCGCCGCCGCGCTACATTGCGGCGCTGCGCCGGCTCGCCGCCGGCCGTCATCCCGACAACGAGGAGGTTTCCGTGGCTGTGCAACTGAAGGACCTGCAGGACAAGACCAAGTACAAGAAGGCGCTGAAGGACGAGCTGACGTCGCTGAAGGCGACGCCGTCCGTCTTCCACTACTTCGACAAGTTCAAGTTCTCCGACGGCAAGCTCGCGCCGCTCCTGCTGGTCGGCGACCTGATGAGGAAGGACCTGTTCGAGAGCGTCAAGGACACCGACGCCGCGATCAAGGCGCGCGGCAAATGCGCCAGGAACGGCGAGCAGGTGCAGTTCCTGGTGGAGCTCGGCGCGCTGCCGCTCGACAAGATCAAGCCCGACCTGGGCGGCGTCGACACCGCCGAGGTGAAGAAGCTCGGCGAGCCGCTCGCCGCGCCCGCGGACGCCGCGCTCAAGGACGCGGCGAACGCGAAGCTGACCCTCGTCACCAAGCAGTTCGACGCCATCAAGGGCCGGGTCAGCGACGAGGAGCGCAAGGCGATGCGCGACATCTTCGGCCGCATCGGCGAGGCGATGCTCGCCGGCAAGTACGGCCAGGCGATCACCGAGATGAAGGCCGCGGAGGCGGCGTCGGCCAAGGCCGGCAATGCCCTGCGCAACGACCAGGCGGCCAAGGAAGGCGCGGCGACCAAGAGCTTCGACGATTTCGCGGACACCGCGCGCGAGAGCCTGAAGAAGGCGATCACGGCCCAGGCCGAGGTCAAGCGCCTCGGCGACGAGCTCAAGGCGACCGAGCAGAAGCTCGGCGTCGCCGGGTCGAAGAGCAGCAAGTCGGCGCAGGCCACCGCGGCCTCGCTGGCCAAGGCGGTCGAGTTGCTGAAGGGCACGCTCGCAACCGCCAAGGAGGACCTGGCCGCGGCGCAGAAGTCCAAGGACGCCGACCAGGCGCAGATCAAGTCGCTGGCGACGCAGCTCCTCGCGGCGCAGACCACGTACACCGAGGCCGCCGCGGCCCTGCCCAAGCCCGGCAAGATCGCCGACAACCCCGAGCTGCAGGCGAACGCCGACGCGATCAAGGACAAGGTCGGCGAGATGGGGGCGGCCGCCGAGTTCAAGAAGGAGCAGTTCGCCGCCGGCGGCCACGGCTCCGGGCGCCACGGTGCCCAGACCGGCCTGGAGAAGCAGGCCCGGCGCGTCGCCAGCGACGTCACGCCCGACCAGGACCACAACACCGCCGGCACCGCGACCCACACGGCGCAGTGGAAGACGACGATCAAGTGGAAGGAGGCCCAGGGAACCGACGGCAAGCCGGTGCTCGATGCCAAGGGCAAGCCCGTTCCCGAGCGCGACGGGTCGGGCAAGCGGATCGTCGACAAGCCGGCGGCGATCGTGCAGACGGTGATCGACGAGGTAAGCAAGACCTTCAGTGCCAAGACGGCATCGATGTTCCTCAACCCGGCGCTCGAGCACGAGGCGGTGCAGAAAGCGCTCGACATCGCCAAGCAGTGCACCTGGACGAAGTGGGAAAAGGGACCCGTCTGGGAAGACCTGACGAGCCTGACGATCACCGTGCCGCCGCCGAAGACGGCCAAGGGCTACGGGCTGGCGGTGGGTCGTGCCGAGGGTTTCGTCAAGACGGCCGCGACCGCGGCGGCGGCACACGTCAAGGACTTCGAGGCGGGCAAGATCACGATCGACGAGCTGATGAAGCTGCTCAACACCCAGATCGAGACCGACCGCACCGGCGACGGCGCCGCGTTCGTCCCCCGGGCCAAAGTGGTGCTCGAGCGGAGCGACACCGCCGAGGCGACGAAGTGGACGCCCAAGACCTACTTCCCGACGTCCGACGCGCCCGGCTGGGAGTGCGCCCGCGACACGCCGCTGACCGGCAAGCGGGTCCAGCCCCGCGTCGGCCTGCCGGTGGTCGCGCCCGACTACACGCGCTAGCGCAACCGGCCAGACCGCCGGCGAGGCTTCGCCGGCGCCTAGTGCGCCAGCGAGACGATCGCCAGGGCGCCGCCGATCGCGACCGCGTCCTCGATCAGGGCGGCCGGAAGGTCGCGGCCGAACGCCTGGGCCATCTTCGCCCGCACGGCGGCGCCGCCGAGGGTGCCGATCACCGCACCCGCCGCGCCGGCGATTGCGCCGAGAACGAGCTGGCCGCCCGGTGCGGCCAGCGTCGCGCCGCAGAGCGCCCCCATGACGACCCGGGTGCCGAACTGCACCGGGACCTTGCGGCTCGGCGTCCTCGGCAGCTGGTCGGTGACCAGCTCGCCGAGCGCCAGCACACCGAACACCCAGAGCGCCACGACATGGCCCATGAAGGCCAGGGGCGTGCCGGCGAGCGACAGCCCGCCGGCGTGCGCCGCCCAGGCGACGACGGCCGGTGCGGTCATCGCCCGCAGGCCGGCGACGACGCCGATCAGCAGCGAAAGGACGAGGATCGTCATGCGAAGCTCCCTTCGGGTTGTTGTGCCGCGACCTTAGCGTACTGTCATGTTTCCCCATTGCGAACGAGGCGTGGCGGCGCTTAATCTGGCATGGTCTCGACACACGCCGGCACGGCGTCGGCAGGAGGAGGCGCGATGGGCACGACCGGTTCGCCCGACGGCGCGTTGATGGTCCAGTGGTTCTTCGGCGGTCTCGTCGTCGTGTTCTATGCCGTCCACCGCTTCAACGAGCCTCGCCAGGACCCACGCCCGGCGCGCTCGACCACGACCTTCTGGCGCTACTGGTCGGCCTGCGGCGGCTATGTCGTCGCCATGCTGGGCCTGTTCATCGTCCTCGGCGGCGGCATCGGTGCGATCGACCCGCGCATCCTGATGCCGCTGATGGACCCCAGCCCGGTCCCGGCCGACGCGCGCGCCCTGCCCGGCCCGTTGCTCTCGGCCCTGCTCCTCACCTCGCTGCTGCCGCACTTTCCCGGGCTCGGCAAGATCGACGCCAGCGTCAAGCGCTGGTTCCAGGACGTCGGCAACATTCCCTGGGAAGTGCGCGAGCTGAGCCGGTTCCTGCGCGACTCCGAGTACGCCCCGGGACCCGAGGCCCTGGCCCAGGTGCGCGGCGAGCTGCGCTCGCTCGACGTCGACGAGGCCTGGCTGCGCGAGCCGGCCGACACCATCAAGCACCGCTGGGCGCGCAGCGTCGCCCTCTACGGCCACGTGCGGCGCTGGGAGGCCTCGCACGCCTTCGGCCGCTATGTCGACCAGCATCGGACCACCCTGCCCGAGATCCGCGAGCGGATCGACACCCTTTCCGAGTTCCTCGATGCCCAGACTTTGAGCGAACTCGACGGCGACAGCGAATCCCGGCTGGTCGCGCATTCGCGCAAGGTCTTCGACTCGGAGCTGTCGGCGCTGCAGGATTCGCTCTGCAACTTCATCAGCGGCGGCGTCCTCGAGGGCGCATGGAACCACAC
>DATCGH010000110.1:0-2107 GCA_036509055.1 Caldimonas sp. | reverse complement strand
CTACAAGCTGCGCGAGGAGCTGCGCGAGGAGCTGTCGCAGCTCTTCGCCCACGGCGGCTCGACCGTCGTCTACGCCACCACCGAGCCGACCGAGGCGCTGCTGCTCGGCGGCTGCACCGCGGTGCTCGACGCCGGCGAGCTGCTGCAGTACGGCCCGACCGCCGAGGTCTTCCACCGTCCGGCCTCGATCCGGGTGGCGCGGGCGTTCAGCGACCCGCCGATGAACCTGATTGCCGCCGAGGCAAGCGCCGGCGGCGTGACGCTGCGCGGCGGCGTCGCCCTCGCGCTGCCGCTGCCGCTGCCGGCGAGCGGCGCGATGGCGCTGACCGTCGGCATCCGCGCCGGCGCGCTGCGCGTCCGGGCGGGCGAGGGCGACGTCGTCCTGCCGGGCAAGGTCGAGCTCGCCGAGATCTCCGGCTCCGACACCTTCCTCCACGCCGAGACCGCGATCGGCGAGCTGGTGGCGCAGCTCACCGGGGTTCACCAGTTCACCCTCGGCGAGCCGGTGGCGCTGCACCTCGATCCACGCCAGGCCTACGTGTTCGATGCCGCGGGGGCGCTGCTGCGCGCCCCGGCCCGGGAATAGCCATGGCGAAGATCGACCTCGACCTGGCGCACGCCTACAAGCCGAATCCGCGCAGCGACGAGGACTACGCGCTGCTGCCGCTGAAGATGAGCTTCGCCGACGGCGGCGCCTATGCCCTGCTCGGCCCCTCGGGCTGCGGCAAGACGACGCTGCTCAACATCGTCTCCGGCCTGGTGAAGCCGTCCCAGGGCAGCGTCCGCTTCGACGGCGTCGATGTCACCGGGCGCACGCCGCAGCAGCGCAACATCGCCCAGGTGTTCCAGTTCCCGGTGATCTACGACACGATGACCGTGGCCGAGAACCTGGCCTTCCCGCTCCGTAACCGCGGCGTCGCGCCGGAGCGGATCGCCAAGCGGGTCGGCCAGGTCGCCGAGATGCTGGAGCTGAGCGGGCAGCTCAACCAGCGCGCCGCCGGGCTCGCTGCCGACGCCAAGCAGAAGATCTCGCTCGGCCGCGGCCTGGTGCGCGAAGACGTCTCGGCGGTGCTGTTCGACGAGCCGCTGACGGTGATCGACCCGCACCTCAAGTGGCAGCTCCGGAGGAAGCTCAAGCAGATCCACCACGAGCTCAGGCTCACCCTGATCTACGTCACCCACGACCAGGTCGAGGCCTTGACCTTCGCCGAGCAGGTGGTGGTGATGACCCGCGGCCGGGCGGTGCAGATCGGCAGCGCCTCGGAGCTGTTCGACCGGCCGCAGCACACCTTCGTCGGCCACTTCATCGGCTCGCCGGGCATGAACTTCCTGCCCGCCGAAGCCGTCGACGACGGGCTCCGCGTCGCCGGCCGCCGGGTCGCTGTGGCGCCGGCTGCGCTGCACGGCCTCGGCCCGGTGACGCTCGGCATCCGCCCCGAGTACGTGACCCTGGCGACGGCCGAAGCCGAAGGCGCGGTCCGCGGCAGCGTCACCCGGGCGCAGGACATCGGCACCTACTGGCTGGTGACGGCGCAGATCGGCGACGACGCGAGCAGCGTGGTGCGCGCCCGGTTGAGCTCGCACGGCCCGGTGCCAAAGGCGGGCGAGGCGGTCTGGCTGCACATCGTCGGCCCGCGCACCTGCTTCTACGGCGCCGACCAGAGCCTGGTCGTCGAAGGAGCGGCGGCATGAAGCCGGTGAACCAGAAAGCTTGGCTCTTGATCCTGCCGGTGGTGGTCTGCGTCGCCTTCTCCGCGATCCTGCCGCTGATGACCGTCGTCAACTATTCGGTGCAGGACATCATCTCGCCGGAGCGGCGGGTCTTCGTCGGCACCGAGTGGTTCAAGTCGGTGATGCGCGACGACGACCTGCAGGGCGCGCTGCTGCGCCAGATCGGCTTCTCGGTCTCGGTGCTGCTGGTCGAGATTCCCCTCGGCATCCTGCTCGCCCTGTCGATGCCGGCCAAGGGCTGGAAGGCCTCGGCGGTGCTGGTGCTGGTGGCGATCTCCCTCCTGATCCCGTGGAACGTGGTCGGCACGATCTGGCAGATCTACGGCCGGACCGACATCGGCCTGTTCGGCGCGGCGCTGGCCAGGCTCGGCTTCGA
>DATCGH010000109.1:0-7560 GCA_036509055.1 Caldimonas sp. | reverse complement strand
CCGTCGGCAACGAAGGCGCCGGCGTGGTCGTCGCCGCGGGCAGTTCGCCCACGGCGCAGGCGCTGCTCGGCAAGACCGTCGCGGTGCTCGGCGGCGCCATGTACGCCCAGTACCGGGCGCTGCCGGCGGAGCAATGCCTCGCCCTGCCGGTGGGGGCGACGCCAGCCGACGGTGCCTCCTGCTTCGTCAACCCGCTGACCGCGCTCGGCATGGTCGAGACCATGCGTCGCGAATGCCACAGCGCCCTGGTGCATACGGCGGCCGCGTCGAACCTCGGCCAGATGCTCAACCGGATCTGCATCGCCGACGGCGTCAAACTGGTCAACATCGTGCGCAAGCCCGAGCAGGCGGCGCTGCTGCGCTCGATCGGCGCGACCTGGATCTGCGACGCGAGCGCGCCGACCTTCATGAGCGACTTGACCGAGGCCCTGGCCACGACCGGCGCGACCCTCGCCTTCGACGCCATCGGCGGCGGCAAGCTCGCCGGCCAGATCCTGACGTGCATGGAGGCCGCGATCAATCGCAATGCCAAGGAATACAGCCGCTATGGCTCGACCACGCACAAGCAGGTCTATCTCTACGGCGGCCTCGACACCGGACCGACCGAGTTCTCGCGCAACTTCGGCATGACCTGGGGCATGGGCGGCTGGCTGCTGTTCGCGTTCCTGCAGAAGGTCGGTCCGGCGCGCGCCCAGGAGCTGAAGAGCCGGGTCGCGGCCGAGCTGAAGACGACCTTCGCCAGCCACTACTCGCAACGGCTGTCGATGGCCGAGGCGCTGCGGCTCGACAACATCGCCGTCTACAACAGGCGCGCCACCGGCGAGAAGGTGCTGATCGAGCCGCACCGCGGCTGACCGCTGGCCCTGCACGCGTCGCCGAGACCAGGGGGATCGTTATGAAGCCTTCTGTCCGATTCGACGCGACGACGCAGGACGGAGACGCCTCCTTCACCGCCACCCTGCGCGCCGCGACAGCGCTGCGCGACGCCGGCCTGGGGCCGGGCGAGGTCGTCGCAGTGATGCTGCGCAACGAGCCGGTGCTGCTCGAACTGATGCTCGCGGCGCGCTGGATCGGCGCCCGTTGGTGCCCGATCAACTGGCACTTCAAGGCGGCCGAAGTGCGCCACATCCTGGTCGACAGCGAGGCGAAGCTGCTGGTCGTCCATGCCGATCTGCTCGCGCAGATCGACGCAGCGATCCCGGATTCGGTTCGCGTCTTCGTCGTCGAGCCGCAGCCGTTCACCCGGCACGCCTTCGGCCTGGCAGACGCCTGGCCGTCGGCGCGTCGCCTCGAAAGCTGGGCGGCTTTCCGCGACGCCGCACGCGAAGCCGTGCCCGAGGCGCAGGCGCCGGGCAGCGCGACGGTCTACACCTCGGGCACGACCGGGCTGCCGAAGGGCATCCGGCGCGAGCCCGCCACCCCCGAGCAGCTCGCCCTCCTGGCCGAGCGCAGCCGGGTCGCGCTCGGCGTCGAGCCCGGCATGCGCGCGCTCGTCAGCGCTCCGCTCTACCACTCGGCCCCGGCGGCGTACGCGGTGCAGGCGGCGCTGAACGATGCGCATCTGGTCCTCGAGCCGAGGTTCTACGCCGAGCGGACGCTCGAGCTCATCGAATCGGAGCGGCTCACGCACCTCTACCTGGTGCCGACGATGTACGTCCGCCTGCTTCGTCTCGGCGAGGACGTGCGCCGCCGTTACGACCTGAGCTCGGTGCGATTCGTCGCCTCGAGCGGCTCGCCGTGCGCGGCCGACGTGAAGCGCCGGATGATCGACTGGTGGGGTCCGGTGTTCCACGAGGCCTATGCGGCGAGCGAGCTCGGCTGGATCTCCCACATCGACAGCCACGAGGCCCTGCAGCGGCCCGGCTCGGCGGGCCGGGCGATGGCCGGCGTGCAACTCAAGGTGCTGTCGAGCGAGGGGAAGGAGGTCGCGCCGGGCACGGTGGGGCTGCTGTACACGCGCGATCCGGCCATTCCCGACTTCACCTACGCGAACAACGACGCCGCCCGGCGCAAGCTCGAGCGCGACGGCCTCTGGACGCTCGGTGACATGGGCTATCTCGACGCCGACGGCTACCTCTACGTCGTCGACCGGCAGAACGACATGGTGATCGCCGGCGGCGTCAACATCTATCCGGCCGAGATCGAGGCGGTGCTGATCATGATGCCGGGCGTCGCCGACTGCGCCGTGTTCGGCATCCCCGATGCCGAGTTCGGCGAGGTGGTCGCGGCGGCGGTGCAGCCGACCGCCAACGCCGTCCTCGACGAAGCCCAGGTCCGTGCCTTCCTGCGCGAGCGCCTGGCCGACTTCAAGGTGCCGCGCGTCGTCGCCTTCCACGACGAGTTGCCGCGCGAGGACACGGGAAAGATCTTCAAGCGCCGGCTGCGCGAGCCCTACTGGGCCGGCCGGGAGCGGCGCATCTAGGGTCCGACCGCGCGCTCAGGCCGGATAGCCGGTGATCGCGCGGATCCGACGGTAAAGCGGCTCGAGCCGCTTGTAGAGCGGCCGGTAGACCTCGCGATAGAGCGCATCGTAGGTGCGCACCGCCTCGGGCTGCGGCTCGAATCGCCGGCCGGCGCGGGCCATCGCCTTCGCCGCGGCCGGCACGTCGGCATGCCAGCCCAGCCCGGCGGCCGCGAGCATCGCCGCGCCGAGGGCCGACGCCTCGGCGACGTGCGGCCGCTCGGCGGCGAGGTTGAAGACGTCGGCGGCGATCTGCATCGCGCCGTCGCTCTGCGACCCGCCGCCGGAAATCACGAGCCGCGTGATCCGCCGCCGGGTCCGCGCCTCGATCAGCTCGCGGCCGGCGCGCAGGCCGTAGGCCAGACCTTCGATCAACGCCCGATAGAAGTGGGCGCGGGTGTGCACGTCGCCGAAGCCGATGATCGCGCCCTTGCCCTCGGGCCCCGGCTCGCGCAGCCCCGGCGACCAGTACGGCTGCAGGGTCAGGCCCATCGAGCCGGGCGGCACCGAGGCGATCAGCGCGTCCAGCAGCGACTCGGCGCTGACGCCGCGCTCGGCCGCCAGGATCTGCTCGGCTTGCGCGAACTCGTTCTTGAACCAGCTCACCAGCCAGAAGCCGCGCTGGATGTGGATCTCGGTGTTGAACGCTCCGGGCAGCGCCGCCGGATAGGCCGGCAGCAGGCGCTGCACCTCGATGTACTTCCGCTGCGTGGTGTTGATCGTTGCCGCGGTGCCGAACGACAGGTGCGCCGCGTCGGGCTCGAGCGCGGCGCAGCCGAGCACCTCGCAGGCCTTGTCGGCGGCGGCGGCGATCAGCGGCAAGCCGGCGGGCAGGCCGAGCGCCTCGGCGGCTTCGCCGGTGAGGTTGCCGAGCTTCGCGGCCGGCGGCACCAGCCGCGGCAATTGCGCGCGACGGATCGCCAGCGCCTTCCAGTGCCACGCGCCGTCCTTGGCCCACTGCTGCCGCTTGTAGTCGAACGGCAGGTAGCCGACCTGGCAGGCGGTCGAGTCGACCCACTCGCCGACCAGCCGGCAGGTCAGCCAGCCGGAGAGCAAGGCGTAGCGCTCGCACTCGGTCCAGAGGTCGGGCTCGTGCTGGGCCAGCCAGTTGCATTCCGCCTGGCGCTGAAGCTGGCGGATCAGCTCGCCGGCGCCAGCAACGCCGAACAGCGTGGTCCAGAGCGGGCCGAGCGGCGGCGGCGCGGTGCTGAGGCGTTGATCGGGCCAGACGATCGCCGGCCGGAGCGGCCGGCCGTCCTCGCGTGCGCAGACGACGGTGGCGCGCTGGGTCGTGAGGGCCAGGCCGGCGATCCGTTCCGGGGCGACGCCGCCCTGCTGCCACAGGGCGCGACAGGCCTCGGTCAGGCCGCGCCAGTACGACTCCGCGTCCTTCTCCGCCCAGCCGGGCTTTGGCGAGCCGAACGGTGGCTCGAACGGCACTTGCGCGCGGCCGTGCATCTTCCCGTCACGGTCGAAGGCGAGGGCGCGCACGCTCTGCGTGCCGACGTCGATGGCGAGCAACAGGTCTTTGGTCATGCTCGGCTGCTTTGTCCGGGCGGCGCGTGCCGTGCAGCCCACTGCGCACGATAGCGCCCGGCTTCGTCGGCCCAGCGAGCCGCGGGCCAGCCGAGCTCCTCGCGGCACGGCGCCTCGAGCAGCGGCAGCAGCGACTCGGCGCCGCACGCTGCCACCAGGCCGAGCCGGGTGCGGCGCATCAGCAGGTCGTCGAGGCGACGCACCTGCTCCTCGCGCATCGACCAGCGCAGCTCGGCCAGGCTGTAGGGCGTACCGGCCAATGGCACTTGCTCTTCGGCCGGCTGCGCCGCAACCCACGCCGCGCCGGCGATGCCGAGCCGTCCTTGCAGTCGCGTCGCCGTCTGATCGAGCGACGGCGCCGGCTCGGGCGCCAGCCGCACGCCCTGGCGTTCGACCTCGCGCAGCACCTCGGCGGCGGTGGCGCGATGGGTCGTCAGCTTGCCGCCGGTGATGCCGACCAGGCCGGGCCGCGTCCACAGCGCCGAGTCGCGGCCCATCGCCGAGGGCGGCAGGTGCGCCTCGCCCGGCGGCACGACGATTGCGCGCAGCCCGGCGAACGCGGAGAGCGCCTGTGCGGCGTCGAGGCGCAACTGCGGGAACGGCAGGCGCAGCGCCTCGACCAGGTACTCCGCCTCGGCGGGCGAGATCGTCGCCGGCACCTCGGCGACCGGATGATCGATGTCGGTCGTGCCGACCAGCACCGCGCCTTCCCAGACATGGGCGAACACCGGGCGCCGGTCGCGCGGATGCAGCCAGGCCAGGCCGCTTCGCAGCGGCACGGTCTCCCGCGCGAACACGAGGTGGCTGCCGCGCAGCGGCCGCAGGACGGGTGCGCCGGGGGCCGCGCCTGCCCAGACGCCGGCGGCATGCACGGTCACCGTCGCCGTCACTTCGGCAGCCGTGCCGTCGAGCCGGTCTTCGAGGCGCGCACCGGTGACGCGGCCGGCGCTCTCGATCAGGCTCGCCTCGACATGATTGAGGGCGCGCCCGCCTTGTGCGACGGCGTCGAAAATCAGGCGCAGTACCAGCCGGGCGTCGTCGACGACGCCATCGCGGAAAGCGATCGCCGCGCGCAGGCGGTCGCGGCCGAGCGCCGGCTCGAGCGCGAGCGCTTCCGCCGGACCGATGCGTCGCGCGGTGCGGCGGCCCGCCATGCGATCGGCGATCCAGAAGGCGGCACCGAGGGCCAGGCGCCCGGGGCGGGTGCCCTCGTGGATCGGCATCACGAACGGCTGCGGCTCGACCAGCCCGGGACGCTCGCGCAGCAGCCGCTCGCGCTCGCGCACTGACTCGAGCGTCATCCGCCACTGCCCCGACTTGAGATAGCGCATGCCGCCATGGATCAGCTTCGACGACCAGGAGGAGGTGCCGCCGGCGAAGTCGCCACGCTCGACGAGCAGCGTCCTCAGGCCGCGCCGGCTCGCCGCGTGCAGCACCGCGGCGCCGGTGATGCCGCCGCCGACGATCAGCAGGTCGTAGTGCGGATCGACGTTCACGTCATGCCGACGACGCCGCGGTCCCGTCGGGCCAGAGCTTGCCCGGATTCATCATCGCGCCCGGATCGAGCTCGCGGGCCGCAGCCCGCAGCAGCGCCATGCCGAGCTCGCCTTTCTCGGCCGCGAGGTAAGGCGCGTGGTCGACGCCGACGCCGTGCTGGTGGCTGATCGTGCCGCCGCCGGCGACCACCGCCTGCGACACCGCCGTCTTGAGGCGCCGCCAGCGCTCGAGGTTCGCGTCGGGATCGGCGGCAAGGCGATAGACGAAGGTCGAGTAGACGCTGCAGCCTTGCCGGTAGACGTGCGAGAGATGGGTGAAGACATGCGTTCGCTCGCCTTCGGTGGCCAGCGAGGCGCGGCCGGCGCCTTCGATCGCCGCGAGCATCGCCGACGCATCGGTCCACGGCACGCAGGTCTCCATCGTCTCGACGGCGATGCCCGCATCCCACAGGCTGTTGCGCAGGTACGGGCCGCGGAAGCGATTCTTCGCCCAGGCGCGGCCGATCGCCGTGCCGACGGCAACGCCGCGCTGTGCCGCCGCGATCTCGCCGAGCGCCGAGCGCGCCTGCCGCGCCTCGCGCTCGCTGCCGGTGATGCCGGCGAGCAGCATGCAGGCACCGGCGTCGACGCCGCGCCAGCGCAGGTAGCGCTTCAGCCAGGCGAGCGCGCTGTCGTGGCCTTCGACCATCGCCAGCTGGGTCTCGGTCTCGGTCGCATTGGCGTAGCGCAGCATCGATAGCGCCACGCCGGCCTGCGCCAAGCTGCGCACCGCGGCGAGGCCGGCGTCCCAGTGCGGAAAGAAGAACGCATGGAAGCGCTCGTGCGCGGCTCGCGGCCGGACGCGCAAGGTCACCTCGGTGAGGAGGCCGAGCCGGCCTTCGCTGCCGAGCACCGCCTCGCGCAGGTCGGGCCCGGCGCTCGACGCTGGCAGGCCGCCGACCGCGAGTTCGCCGCGCGGCGTCGCCATCCTGCCGGCGTGGAAGAGCTGCTCGATCCGGCCGTAGCGCAGCGATTGCTGGCCGGACGAGCGGGTCACGACCCAGCCGCCGGCGGTCGACAGCTCGAACGACTGCGGAAAGTGGCCGAGCGTCATGCCGTGCGCCG
Source organism: Caldimonas sp. (assembly GCA_036509055.1). Lineage (GTDB taxonomy): Bacteria > Pseudomonadota > Gammaproteobacteria > Burkholderiales > Burkholderiaceae_C > Schlegelella_A. The sequence goes on along the minus strand of DATCGH010000109.1, from coordinate 963 downwards.
CCAGCGCCGCCTCGATCGCCGGGCCGGGCGCGCCGGCGCCGAAGAGCGCGGTCAGATTCGTGGCGTCGAACGCCTGCAGCGCCACCAGCCGCTCGAGCGAGATGTTGAGCACCGGCCGGTCGCTCTCGGGCACATGCAGGTGGCCGACGACGCTGGTGCCGCCACCGTAGGGAATGACGAGCGCGCCGATCCGCTTCGCCTCGTCGAGTGCGGCGACGGCCTCGGCGTGCGAGGCCGGCAGGGCGACGCCATCGGCGACCCGGCCGATGCGGCCGCTGCGCAGCGCGATCCAGTCGGGCAGGCTCTGGCCGAAGGCATGATCGAGGCGGATCGCAGGGTCGGCGTGGAACGCACGGGCGGCCGGCAACCGACTGGGCCGTACCGCCTGCAATGCCGCTTCGCGCGGCGCGCTGGGCGCCGGCACGGCGACGCCGATGCGTTCGGCGAGAAAGCCACGGGCACGCTCCGACAGCGGGGCGTCTTCGGCGTCGCTGCCCCAGCCGTTCCAGCGACGGGCCATCAGGCCGGCGCGCGCAGCCGGCGCTCGAACAGGCTGAACAAGCGCTCCCAGTGGCGCTCTGCCGCCGCCCGGTCGTAGGCATGGGGACGCAGGGGGAAGACGAAGCCGTGCTCGACGCCCGGATACCACTCCAGCCGATGCGGCGTGCCCGCCTCGCGCAATGCGGCCTGCAACTTCTCGATGTCCGCCGGCGGCGCCCACTTGTCGATCTCGGCGCAGGCGAAGTAGCTCTCGCAGCGGATCTTCGGCGGCATGCGGTGCGGCGAGTCCGGCTTGTCGGTGACCATGTTGGCGCCGTGGATGGAGGCGATGCAGGCCAGCCGCTCGGGCCGCGCCGCCGCCGCCCACATCACGAACGGCCCGCTCATGCAGTAGCCGACCGCGCCGATGCGACGGCCGTCGGCGGCGGGGCTGGCGTCGACGAAGCGCAGCATCGCGTCGGT
>DATCGH010000108.1:0-6891 GCA_036509055.1 Caldimonas sp. | reverse complement strand
CCGAGGCGAGCTGGCCCATCACCGAGACCCGGCCGACGTGGGCGATGTCCTGGCGCAGGCGCAGCATCTCCTGCTCGGCCTGTTTGCGGGAGGTGATGTCGATGCAGGCGCCGCGGCTGCGCAGCGGACGGCCGCGCGAGTCGAACTCCACCCGGCCGATCGCCGCGATCCAGCGAATGCGGCCGTCGGCCAGCGGTACCCTGAACTCGACGTGCTGTTCCCCGCGGTCACGGATCGAACGGGCCATGCTCTCGCTGAATGCCGCGCGATCGTCGACGTGGATCTTCTGCAGCAACGCACCCAGGCTCAGAGGCTCGTCCGGCACGAATCCGAACAATTCGCGCCACTCGTCGCTGGCCTCGATCACGTCGCGCGGGATGTCGCGGGTGAAGGTTCCGAGGTTCGCCGCCTCGGCGGCCAGTGCCGCCTCCTGCTCCTTCTCGCTCAGCTCGACGACGAGTTGCCTGGCGCGCAGCAGGTCGGTGCTCAGGGCATAGGCCATGACGACGACGATGCCCAGGCAGAACAGGGTGAGCGTGTTCGGCGCTTGCGCCCCGGCCCAGAACAGGAAGACCGCCAGGCCGCCGCCCGAGAGCATGAGGAAGGTGAGGATGCTGCCGACGACGATCGCCGCCGCCCGGCGGCCCTGCCGCCACGCCGTGATGCTGGCGTCGGCGAAGAAGATCATGAGCAGGAACACGCCGAACTGGCCGACCGCCATCCAGGGGTTGCTCGTGCCGATCGGAATTCGCACGACATCGCCGAGGAAGGCGACGTCGCGCAGGGAATGAACCTCGAGCCAGTTCAGGTTCTCGCCGACCGCGAAGTTGATGAACAGCGACACCATGCGCAGGCCGATGGCGGTCGCCGCCAGCCAGCGCCTGCCGGCGTCGAGATAGTGGAAGGCGAAGCCGGCCAGCGCCACCATCAGCACGACGATCGGCACATGCGCCCAGCGCAGGGCGGTGGAATAGGCCTGCGGCGTCGATGCCTTGAGCATGACGAGCTCGCAGAAGGCGATGCTCGCGGTGGAAACGGCGGCGAGCGCGAAGGCCAGCGTCGTCCGTGCGCCGCGATTGCGCCACCAGACTGGAAAGTGGACCGCGGCAAGCGTCAGGCAGGCCGCGGCGATCATCGACCAGACGACGGTGACGAAACTCATCCGGCCCGCGAAACTTCCCCGTACACGGGGCCGAGTCTATCTGCCGCCTGTAAAGGGACGAGGGCGCAAAAAGGCATCGCGCGCGGCGCGCGCGATGCCTATGAAAGAGACCTGGACAGTCCGGCGGTCGTGCCGCCGGTCGGTGCTACTTCTTCGCCGGCTCCACCGTGACGGCGAGCGCCTGCGTGTACTCAGCTTCGATCTGGTCGCCGACCTTGATCAGCTTCAGCTGTGCCGGATCGGCCACGTAGAGGTCGACTTCCTGCTTCGGCCCGCGCAGGGTGACCATGTGCGTCTTCTGGTCGACCGCGATCACGTCGGCGGTGACCTTGGTGTGCTCCGCGACGGCGCCGCCGGGCTTGGCGCCTTCGGCCGAACGCACGGCGTCGGATTTGGTATTCCGGGCGGGAATCTCCTTGCCATCTTTCTTGAGCGTCAGCGACAGGGCCTCAACATAGGTCACGACGAGCTGGTCGCCAACCTTGACCTGCTCGAGGTTGCGCACATCCGGCGACACGGAAAGCGGCACCACCTTGCCCTTCGGGCCCTTGAGCGTGATCTCGCGCTTGGCGGCGTCGACCGCCTCGACGGTGGCGGTGATCTTGCGCTTCTGCGCGATCGTGGCCTGGCCCGGCGACGACGTCATCACGGCCTTGTCTTCGGCCTGGGCCGTTGCGGGAAGGCCGAACGCGACGACCAGCGACGCGGCAATGATGATCAGGGACGGTTGTTTCATTCGTGCTCCTAGAGAACAGGGAAGGGTGGAAAAGGAAGGGCCGACTTTACTGCGGCGAGGCTCGCCAGCCGGGCCCGGGGTCGAATGTCGCCATTTTCTCGGCGACCGCGCTCGTGTTCCGGCCGAGATCCTTCTCGAAGATCTTGCCGTTGTGATTGACGATGAAGGTCATCACGCCGCTCTCGCCGTACTGGTCGGGCCAGGCCACCATCGCGAAGCCGGAAATCAGGCGGCCGTTGACCATGTAGTTGTAGGCGCCGCCGGCCGCAGCGGGGCCTTGGCGGGTCAGGATGCGGAAGTGGTAGCCATGGTACGGGTCGCCCTTGCTGCGGCCGGCGAGGTAGGAGGCGCTTTGCGCGATCAGCGGGCCGAACGGGCTCGCCTCCTCGTTCTTGCTCGCATCGGCCGGCCAGTACAGGCCATCGAACTTGCCCGGGCTGCTGCCGAGCCTGGCCGCATACTGGAGCACGCCGTCGCCGTCGCGGTCGCGCGATGCATAGACGCGCTGCGCGTCGACGTAGGCCTGCAGCACGTACAGGGCGTTGCGCTCGTTGCGGCCGACGCGCCGGTTGAGGACTTCTTCCGCACCGCGCTCGGTGGCGAAACGCCAGGCGCTGCCTTCGCGCACCAGCGGAATCGGGAACGGCCAGGCCTTGTCGCCCACCAGCAGCACTCGCCGGTCGGGCGCGCTGTCGTCGAGGCGGCGGTAGGTATCGAGCCAGGTCGCGGCTTCGGCGCGTCGGGCAGCGTCGTCGGCCGGGGATCCGGTCGAGATCAATTGCTTGTACTTCTCGCCGAACATCTCGATCAGCGCCCGCTCGTCGTTCGCCTTTAGGGCGGTGGCCAGCGCGTCGACGGCTGCTTCCGGCGTGGCGAAAGTCCGTTGCTCCGCCGCTGCCAACGCGAGCGGCAGGGCGAGCAGCACGACCAGCAGGGCGCGGTGCAGCCCGGCCTTCAAGGATGCGAAGGGATTCATCGTCGTCGTCACCTTGGTGAGGGGGTGGGTGAGGTTCATGCTGCGGACTCAGCGACGGCGCCCGCCGCCGCCGCCCCGCGAGGCGCCACCCATCGAGCCGCCGCGGCTCGACGCCGAAGGCGATGCACTGCGGCTGGAGGCGCCGCGCGAGCTGTCCATCTGCGTGCTGCGACCCGAGCTGTAGCCGTCGAAGGCGCCGCCGCCGCTGCCGCCGCGGTCCATCGTGCCGGCGCTCGGCCCCGCACCGCCGCCGCCACGGTCCATCGTGCCGGCACTCGCTCCGCCAGGGCGCGAGCCGCCGGCACCGACCGCGCCGGTCGAGGCGCTCGGGCCGCCACCGCGCGCATCGCCGACCCGCGACGACGGCGGGTTGGCGCCGACCGACCTGCTCACCTGGCCTTTCTGCTTGCCCGAACTCCACTTCTCGCTGCCGCCACCCGTCTGGGTCGCACGGTTGCCGCTGCCGCTGCCGCGGTTGCCGGTATTGATGTCGCCGGTGTTGATGTTGGTGTTGCGATTGATGTTGGTGTTGCGGTCGATGTTGATGTCGCCGCTGCCGTAGTGGTTGACGTAGTGGCCACCGCTCCAGATCGCGCCCATCGCCGCGCCCCAGACCAGGCCGGCGGCGAAGGCAGCCCCTGGCGCGTAGGGGTAGTAGTACACCGGATAGGGCGACGGGTAGTAGCCCCAGCCGACATAGCCGCTGACCACCACCGTGCTCGGGTTGTACTGCGGCACGTAGATCACCTGCGGATCGGTCGGCACGATCGTGATCACTTCCTTCTCGACCACCACCGTCTGCTTCTGGTCCGACTTCAGGTTGCCGGCGGCCTGGGTCTTGCGCCGGAAGGCCTGGACGGCTTCGAGGACGGCGGCCTGGTCGGCGACCACGGCTTCGCCAAGCGCGGCGGTCCAGTCGAGGTCGCTGCTCATCATCGTGATGACCTCGGGGTAGTTCACCAGCGACTTGACCGCGTCGTCCCACTTCTCGTCGATCGGCGCCTTGGGATCGGTCTTGCGCTTGGCCAGGAAGCGCTCGGCCTGGACGATCTGAAGCGGGTTGGTCGATGCGGGCAGGATGATCGCGACAAGGTCGTCCGGATAGAGGGCGATGCGGGCGACGAGTGCAGCCGGATCGTCGGCCTGCGCCGGCGCCGGCGTCGCGCCGGGTGCCGGCGCGGCCGTCGGGGCGGGGGCAGCGGCCGGCGCCTGGCCGAGCACCTGCGGTGCCGGCAGAGCCGTGAGCAGCGCCGCGAGCAGGGCAACGCCGCGCTTGCCTGCATCAACGGCCAGACGCTTCGGCGTCGAGGAGGGACGAGTCGTCACGAAGTCTCCATTCAGTGTTCGTTCACTTGACCGTGAAGCTCTTTCCCTCGAGAAACACGGGTGCGGCGCAAGCGCCAGCAGCTTCGGATTGTGTTCGACCCCGTCGCCCTCTGGAAAGTCGATACTTTCGAGTCCGATACAGAGGGCGTCTATTGCACCTAGGGGCAGTCGACTCACCGGCGCAACGACCTTGGCGTCGCGCCGCTCGATGCATCGGAGGGCTGCGGTGTTGGCGGTCAGCCACAGGGCCTGCGAGGCCGAAAGCGCCCCGAAGATCGGCATCTTCCCTCGACAGCGGCCGTCTTTCGCAGCGCCGATCGCAACGCGGCGATTGCACCGCTCGGCGCGTTCTCTTGCCCTAAGAGGCAGGTTCATGCGACCATCTTCGACGATAGCTTCGGGCAGCAAAAGAGCGCTGGCATGGGGCTGAATCCAAAAACATTGGGGGGTTTGACGCGATGAAGGCAAAGAGGGCAGGTCCTTTCGTTCCGCTGGCCGTGTGCGCACTGCTCGCTGCCGGCTTCGCGAACGGTGCCCATGCCCAGGCCGGCGGGCCGGCCCAGACTCTGCTCGACGGCACGGTGGTCGGTAACCTCGGCGGCTTCGTCATCGGCACCGACTTCAAGGCGAGCCTCAACGGCGAGTCGACCAACAATTCCCAGATCGACTTCGACAAGACCTTCGGCGACGGCAGCGACCAGACACGGATCCGCGCTGACCTGCTCTGGCGGATCAACCCGAACCATCACCTGCGCTTCCTCTACTTCGACGACTCCACCAGGCGCAAGCGCGTCATCGACTCCGACCTCGCCTGGGGCGACAACGTCTTCACCGCCGGCGGCGAGGTCAAGTTGAAGACTAGCCTCAAGATCGCCGAGCTCGCCTACGAGTACGCCTTCATCCGCCAGCCTACGTTCGAACTCAACGGCAGCTTCGGCATCCACTACATGGAAACGGCGATCAAGCTTTCGGGCGACGCCATCGTCACCGACTCGAGCGGCAACAGCACCGCGGTGTCGGGCTCCACCAAGAAAGGCGACGTCGCGGCGCCGCTGCCGGTGATCGGCCTGCGTGCCGGCTGGGTGGTCGCGCCCAATGTCTACCTCGACGCCCAGGGACAGTATTTCAAGGCCAACGTCAGCGGCTACGACGGAAGCGTGTGGGACCTGCGTGCCGGGGCGACGTGGATGTTCACCCCGAACCTCGGCCTCGGCATCGGCTACAACCGCTTCCACGTCAACGTGAAGACCGAAAAGAACGATTTCGACGGCCGCCTCAAGGTCGGCTACTCGGGCATCCAGATGTTCCTGACCGGAGCCTTCTGAGCGGGCGATAGACCGGCGGGCAGTCACGGGTCCCCACCCCTTCCTGAGCGGCACTCGGGAGACGGGGTTCCATGAAGGAGTTCATGTACGACATCGACGTCGGCCTGATCGCCGGCATCCTGTTCGTGTCCACCGTGGCCGCGCTCGAGGTCGGCTATCGCGTCGGCATCCGCAGCAAGGAAAGAACGGACGAGCCGTCCCGCGCGCACATCCACCTCACCGAGACGGCCACCCTCAGCCTGCTCGCCCTTCTCCTCGCCTTCACCTTCTCGCTCTCGCTGCAGCGCTACGACAGCCGCAGCGACCAGGTCGTCGACGAGGCCAACGCCATCGGCACCGCGTACCTGCGCATCGACCTGCTGCCCCCTTCGCTGCGCGACGAAGTGCGTGGCTTGATGCGCGATTACGTGAACCAGCGTGTCAAGTCCAGCACCGTCGCGACGTCGCATGAAGACGAGTGGCGCGCGAGCGTCGCCGAGGCCGGCCGGCTGCAGACGGCCCTGTGGAGCTTCGCCGGGCGGGCGGCGGAGCTGGATCCGAGCCCGGTCCGCTCGGGCATGTTCATCCAGGCGCTCAACGACATGATCGACAGCTTCGGCAGGCGCGACGCCGGCCTGAAGCGCCATGTCCCGGAAGTGGTACTGCTCCTTCTCTACGGGGTGTTCCTGATCACGGCCGCCATCGTCGGCTTCGCCTCCGGCTCGGGCGGTCACCGCCCGCCCGCGGTCAGCCTGGTGATGGTCGGGCTGATCGTCGTCCTGATCTTCGTCATCCTCGACCTCGACCGGCCGCGGCGCGGCCTGATCGAGGTCAGCAAGCAAAGCCTCTACGAACTGCAGGCCTCGATCACGCCGCCCGGCGGGGTTCCCGTCGCGCCTTCGCCTGCAGCCAGGGCGGCCGGACCGGCGAGCGGCGCCAGTCGCTGAGGCGTCCCGACCGGGCGCCGCCGCCACGCGCGGACGATCCGGTCGCGCGACCTCGCCGGAGTGCTTCGCGAGCCCGGGCGAGAATCGCCAAGGTCTGTCATGTCCTTCGAGCACTCGCCAAAGAAAGCCGCGGCCTGGATGTCGGGCTGGCTCACCGCCATGGTGGTGATGGCCGTCGCCGGCCGCGAGGCGACCAAAAGCCTCCATGTGTTCCAGATCATGGAGATGCGCTCGCTGCTGGGCATCGTGCTGCTCTATCCGCTGATTCGCGCCAGCGGCGGCTTCGCGGCGATGCGCACCGGGCGCGCCGGCCTGCACGTCGCGCGCAACACCTTCCACTACGCCGCCCAGTTCGGCTGGTTCCTGGCCTTGACCCTGATCCCGATCGCCCAGGTCGTGGCGATCGAGTTCACGATGCCGATCTGGACCGCGCTGCTCGC
>DATCGH010000107.1:0-13280 GCA_036509055.1 Caldimonas sp. | reverse complement strand
CGCCACCTTCGACGAGGCGCGAACGGCGCTCGGCGACGATGCCCGCCTGGTCGAGCTGGTGGCGACGATCGCTTCCTACAACATGGTGTCGCGCGTCATCGTCGCCCTCGGCATCGAGCCCGAGTAGCGCGTGCGCCTCGGGGCCTAGCCGGCGGTCGTGATCCACTCCACCACGGCGTCGAGCACCGGCGTGGCGCGCCCGGCCTCGGCGTCGGTGACGACGATGGCCACGGCATAGACCTTGCCGCTCCTGGCGCGCACGTAGCCGGCGAGGGCACGCGTGTCCGACAGCGTGCCGGTCTTCAGGTAGGCCTGGCCGGTGGCCGCGCCGCTCTTCATGCGGTTCGCCAGCGTGCCGTCGACGCCGGCGATCGGCAGCGAGGCGAGCAGCGTCTGCGAGCTCGGGCCGCGCCAGGCGGTGCGCAGCAGCTCGACCATCGCCCACGGCTTGCCGCGCTCGGCCCGCGACTGACCGGAGCCGACGACGAGGGTGATGTCGCCGTCGCGCAGTCCCTGGCTGCGCAGCCAGTCGCGCACGCGCTGCTGCGCCGACCGAAGCGCGGCGTCGAACGCCGGGCCGCTCGCCGCCGTCGGCGCGCCGTCCGGTGCCAGCGCCAGCAGGACGCTGCGTGCGGCCTCGTTGTTGCTCGTCTTGTTCATCTCGCGCAGGACCTCGCCGACGGGCGTCGCCAGCTCGCTCAGCGCCTGGACCTGGCGCGGCCGCGGCACCGCGGCGTCGCGCTCGATGACGATGCCGCGCAGGCTGCCGCCGGTCTCGGCAAAGAGCTCGGCGACCATGCGCGGCGGCGGAATCGGCGGCGCCGACGCGACGCCGGGCGCGGGCTGCAGCAGTGGCGACGGCGGCCTGACGTAGGCGATGTCCTCGGCCGGGCAATCCGCCTTCCAGCGGCCCCGCACCCAGAGCTGCAGCGCCGGGCCGGACTTGATCTCCTCCGGCCGCTTCCAGGCCGCCCAGGCGGAGCAACCGCCGCCCATCAGCACGTCGTTGACCACCAGCAGGTTGGCCGGCCGCGGCTTCACAGTGATAGCGGCGCGCTCGCCCGAGGTCGGGCGCACCGAGACCACGAGCTTGCCCTGGTTGTAGGTGCGGGCGTCGATCGGCAGATCGAGGGCGCGTTCGTCTTCGGTCGCCTTGACCTGCTTCGGGTCGCGGTCGTGCAGCAGGGCGACGTTGTCGAGGACGATGTTGCCGAAGATCGTCAGCAAGCCATCCTGGCGCAGCTGCACGAACCAGCGGCGCAGCTCGTTGGCGGTGAGGCCGACCGGACCGCCGCTGAGCACGAGGTCGCCGCGCAGCCGGCCGTCGCTCACCGGCGCGGTCGAATAGGCGGTGGTGCGCCAACGGTGCTCCGGGCCGAGCAGGTCGAGTGCAGCGAGCGAGGTGACGAGCTTGGCGGTCGAGGCGAGCTGCACCGGCTGGTCGGCCCGGAACGAGAGCAGCGGCGGCAGTTCGCTGCTCTCGACCGAACGCACCTCGAAGGCGAAACTCTTCGCCGGCAACCGGGAGCGAGCGACGATCGCGGCGACGGCGGCGGGCAAGGCCGTCGGCTTCGCGTCGGTCGGGGCGGCGACGGCAGGCTTGGCGACGGTACCGGCCGGCGCCCGGCGCGGGCCGCGGTTTTCCGCGGCGACAGCGTCTGCGGCCGGGAGCGCCAGCCCGACGCACAGGAGGGCGGCCAGAGGGCGTGCGACCGGCGCGCGATTCGGCATGGTGGCCCAGGGCAATCGGCGTACTCAGGAGCGCGATGCGTCCCGACTCGCCGATGAACGGCGCGGCAACGCCAGCCGCCGGGCCCGACCGGCGTCGGACCCGGCGCGTCTTGCTTCGCCGGATCGGGCGTCAGCGGCCGTTGTACGCGTGGGGGTAGCGCCGATCGTCGCGCCGATCGAACCGGTCGGGGATGCCGTCACGGTCGCGATCATGGCGCAGATTGTCGACCCGGTCGTAGCGGTTGGGGATGCCGTCGCCGTCGCGATCCCAGGCCGGGGTGTAGAGCCGGTCGTAACGGTTGGGCACGCCGTCGCCGTCGCGGTCCCAGCGCGGGTTGTAGACGCGGTCGTAGCGGTTGGGGATGCCGTCGTGGTCGCGGTCGAAGCCGGCGACCGGGCGGACGACGCGGACGTCGTGGACCGGTTGCGCCCAGCCGAATGCCGGCTGGCCGATGGCCACGGAGAAATGCACGTCGCTCCGGTCGTGCGCGTCGGCGAAGGTGGTTCCGACGGCTCCGGCCAATGCCACCGCAACGATGGCGAGTGCTCTGACTGTCATGTCTTTTCGCTCCTTGAGTCGCGCCGCCGCAGGGTTGCGACGTTGCACGTGCCGTTACAACGCGGCAGCCCGCCCCTGCAGTGCTGCAGGGAGGTCAAGGGCATGTAAAGAAGATCTCGCCGGGGCCCGACGCTAGGGGGATGGCAGCGGCGACGCGATCAGGCGCAGCTGCACCGACGCCGAGGCCGCCGGCGCGGGCCGGCCGAGGCGGGACTCGGCGACGCCGCGCGAGCGCAGATGCTCGCGCATCTTGTCGCCGCGCTGCATCGCCAGCGGCGTGGTGATGGCGGCGTCGTCCGGCGCCGCGAGCAGCGCGACCTGGGCCTGGGGCGCGCGGCGCAGGCTCTCGGCCACCTTGTCGAGCACGGCGGCAAGGGCCGGCTTGACGCTGCTCTTGCCCGGGTCGAAGCTGAACTCGCGCGGCACCTCGACGCTCACCGCGCCGTCGCCGCGCTGGGCGACCTTGACCGGGGTGTCGTGGAACCACGAGACCAGCCACTGGCGCTCGACGGCCAGGGCTTCGGCGGCGGCGGTGCGCTGCGCCGGGGTGGTCGGCGGGGGCGGCGTCGGCGGCGCTGTCGGCGTCACGCCGGCGCAGCCCGAGAGCAGGGAGCCGACGACGAGGATCAGGGGAAGCTTCGCCATGGTTCGGCTCAGGCCGGCTCGAGTACGTGGATCGCGCGGCTCGCCGTGAACTCCTTCACCTTGCCGGCGTAGGCTTTCATGTGCGGCGCGACGGCGTGCGCCTGCAGCGCTTCGAGCGAGGCCCATTTCTCGACGACGACGAAGGCATCGGCGCCGAACTGGGCGAAGCCCGGCGCCGGGTTGGCGACGTCGACCACCGCCTCGTAGGCCAGGCAGCCGGCCTCGGCGCGCACCGCCGGGACGTTGTCGCGGAAGGCCTCCAGGATGCGGTCGCGCTGGCCGGGCTTGGCGGTGATCACCGCAAGGACATGGATCATCGGGTTCTCCTTGGCTGGATCGAGCGACTGTATCGGTCGCCGCGGAGCCAAGATTCTCACGGTCCGGCGGGCCGACCGGCTTCGGTCATGACGCACGGCCTCAAGAAGGTGCGGCCGGCGGCCGAAAGGCGAAGGTGGAATCCCCAAACACGGACCAAGGCGACGCGCATGGCCGCTAGATCGCTGCGCTGGGTCAAGGATGTGCTGAGCCGCTCGATCCAGCTCGAGCACAAGCGCAGCCATGGACAGGCCGCAGCCGCCGAGAAGGGGCGCGCCCCGGCCGCCGATCCGGCCACGAGCCTGCTGATGGAGCAGCGCGCCGATCTGGGCGCGCGTCTCCTGGTTCACGACCCGGCGACCCAGCTGGTGCGCAACCTGTTCGTCATCCACGACGAGCTCGGCAAGCGCGGCTGGGCCGGGGTCGAAGCCCTGCCGCTCTCCCTGGTCGGCCGGGCGCTCACCGAGGCGGAGCTCCTGCATCTGCAGGAGCCCTCGCCGGTGCTGACGACGATCATCGAGACGCTGCGCTCGATCAAGATCAACATCGAGGCGCGCGCGGCTCAGCAGGTGCAGGACGCGCTCGAGAAGGAATGGGAGCGCGAGGCGGCGGCGGTTCCCGAGGTCTCCGTGACCAACTACGACGAATACGAGCTGATGGAGCGCAGCTGGGTCGGCACCGTGCCGGCCGGGCTCGATCTCTCCGACCGCTCGCTGCCCTCGCGGTAACCGCGCGGTAACGGCGCTTCGCCTATACCGGACAGCGCACGCCGGGGCGGCTGCTCGCCCCGGGCTCGACGTTGCCTGCCGCCGCCGGCGGCACCACACTCGCGCTGCATGTCCCGTTCCGTCGCCGCCCGCATTCCGTCCGCCGACCCGGCCGCGCTCGGGCTCGAGCTGCGCCTGCTCGGCGCGCCCTGCCTGGTGGTCGGCGGGCGCCGGATCGCGCTCTCGGCCAAGGACGCGGCGCTGCTCTGCGTGATCGCGCTCGCCGGGCCGATCCGCGCCGACCGGGTGGCGACGATGCTCTGGCCGGCGGTCGGCGCGAAGCAGGCCGACACCAGCCTGCGGCAGCGGCTCTACCGCTTGCGCCGCGATGTCGGCGTGCCGCTCCTCGGCGGCGGCACCGGGCTGCGGCTGCAGGAGACGGTGCGGACCGACCTGGCCCCAGCGCTGAAGCGGATCGACAGCGACGAGCAGACCGCGCTCGAGGAGCTGCTTGGCGACCTCGACTTCGACGGCCTCCCCGAACTGTCCGAATGGCTGCGCGAGCAGCGCCGGCAGTGGCGGGAGAAATGCGCCGCGGCGCTGGCTGCCGCGGCCGCGCGCTGCGAGAACGAGGGCGCCGTGGTCCGCGGCCTCGTCTACGCGCAGCGCCTGGTCGAGAGCGACCCGCTGGCCGAGCACGCCCAGCGCCGGCTGATGCGCCTGCACTACCTGCGCGGCGACCGGGCCGCGGCGATTGCCGCCTTCGAGCGCTTCGAGCAGCGCCTGAAGGACGAGCTCGGCACCCGGCCGTCGGCGGAGACGATCGAGCTGCTGGCGACGATCGAGCGCGGTGCGGCCACGCTGCCGGTGCGGCGGACGACGGCGCCGGCCAGCCTGCTTCGGCCGCCGCGCCTGATCGGCCGCGAGCGCGAGCTCGCGGCGCTCGAGCATGCCTGGGCGAACCGGCGCGCCTTCATGCTGGTCGGCGAGGCCGGCATCGGCAAGAGCCGCCTGCTGCAGGATTTCTGCACCGGCCGCAGCGGCATCGTCGCCGTCCAGGCGCGGCCCGGAGACGCCGGCATCGCCTATGCGGTGCTGGCGCGCCTGCTGCGTGCGGTGCTGGCCGCGCACCCGCTCGAGATCGGCTCGGTGCGCACCGGGGAGCTGGCGCTGGTGCTGCCCGAGCTGGGAGCGGCGGTGGTGCTGGCCGGAGAGGCGCAGCGCCTGCTGCTGCAGCGCGCCGTCGACCAGACCCTGGCCGATGCGCTGTCGCAGGGCCTGCAGGCGCTGGTCGTCGACGACCTGCACTTCGCCGACGAGGCCAGCCTCGAATTCCTGCAGACGCTGGCGCAATCGGAAACGCTCGCCGCGCTGCAGTGGGGCTTCGCCCAGCGACCGGCCGAGCCGGGCGCGGCCGGCTCGGCGCTGCGCGCTGCGCTCGAGGAAGCCGCTTGCCTGGAGACGGCCGTCCTGCGGCCGCTCGACCTGGCGCAGCTGTCGGCCCTGGTCGAGTCGATCGGCCTCGCCGAGCTGAGTGCCGAGCGGCTGGCGCCGGCGCTGCTGCGTCACACCGGCGGCAATCCGATGTTCGCGCTGGAGACCTTGAAGGACCTGGTGCTTTCGGGCAGCGCGGAGACGGTCGCGGGTGGCGGCCGCCTGCCGCAGCCGGTGACGGTCGGCGCCCTGGTCGAGCGCCGCCTCGGCCAGCTGACGAGCGAGGCGCTGCGCCTGGCTCGCGTCGCCGCGCTGGCCGGCGCGGAGTTCAGCGCCGAGCTCGCGGTGGCCGTGCTCGAGGCGCACCCGCTCGACATCGCCGAGCCCTGGCGCGAGCTCGAGAACGCGCAGGTGCTGCGCGACGGCGGCTTCGCCCACGACCTGATCTTCGAGTCCACGCGCGCTTCGGTGCCGGTGCCGATCGCCCAGCTGCTGCATCGGCGGATCGCCATGCACCTGCAAGCGCGCGCGGCGCTTCCCGACAGCATCGCGCCGCACTGGGCCGGCGCCGGCGAGTGGCAGCGGGCCGGCGAGGCCTATGCCGCGGCGGCCCGCCGGGCCCAGGGGGCGTCGCAGCGCAGCCACGAGGTCGAATGCTGGCGCCTCGCCGCCGAGGCCTTCGATCGAGCGGGGGCGGCGGACGCCGCCTTCGATGCGCGCTGCGAAAGCATCCATCCGCTGATCGTCGTGCGTGGCGTGACCCACGCAAGCGCGGCGATCGAGGCGCTCCTCGCCGCCGCCCGCACCCCCGAGCAGCGCGCCGCCGCGTTGACGGCCAAGGCGACCGCGGCCCTGATGGGCGCCGACCATCCGGCCGGCATCGCCGCGGCGCTGCAGGCCGCGGAGCTGGCGCGGGGCTTTGCCTCGCCCTGGCCCGGGTTCGAGGCGGCGCGGCTGCATGCGGTCGGCCTGGCGCAGGCGGGCCGGGCGAAGGAAGCGCTGGCGGCGATCGAGCCGTATCGGTCGCTGGTCGAGCGCGAGGCGCCGGCCGAGCAGCGCGGCCGTTTCTGGGCCGACTACGCCTACGTGCTGAATGCCGCCCGGCGCCTGCGCGACACCGAATTCGCGCTGCAGCAGGCGATCGCCAACGCCGCGGCGCTGGGCGACATCGCCGAGCAGGCGACGCTGACCTCGAACCTGGCGACGGTCACCGGCAACCTCGGCCGCGTGCCCGAGGCGCTCGCCCTGGCCGAGCGCTCGCTGGCGCTGCAGGCCCAGCTCGGCGTCACCGACGGGCCCGAAGGCGCGGTGGTCGAGACCTATGTCGCGCTCTACTGCGCCATGGTCGGCCGCTACGGCGAGGCGCTGCAGCGGCTGGATGCGGCGCTGACCTGCTTCAACCGCGACCGGCAGGCGGTCTGGATCGCTGTCGCCTCCAACCACAAGGCGCAGTTCCTGCTCGAGCTCGGTCAGTTCGCGCGGGCCCGGCAGACGCTCGAGTTCGAGCGCCCGCCGATCGACCACATCCGGGCGCGCACCGCCACCGTCGCCGCGCGGATCGAGCGCGCGCTCGGCCACTCGGGTCGCACCCAGCTCGACAACGCCCTGGCGCTGCTCGGACCCGGCGCCGATCCGCACGTGCGCATGCACGTCCTGCTCGACCAGGGCGAGGCCGACGACCCGCGGGCGACGCTGGGCCGCTGCGACGAGGTCCTGGAGATGGCGCTGGCGCTCGAGTTCGCCGGCGTCGCCATGAAGGCGCGGCTGCTGCGTGCCCATGCCCTGAGCCGGATCGGCCAGAGCGAGGCCGCGGCAACGGCGATGCGCGAACTGCTGCCCCTGCTCTCTACGGTGCAGCCCGCCGACCTCTACTTCGGCCATGCCTGGTGGCTGGCGGCCCAGGTGTTCGAGGCGAGCGCCGATGGCGACCACGCGCTGATGGCGCTCGCGCACGGCGCGCAGTGGGTGCGCCGGGTGGCCCTGCCGAACGTGCCCGAGGAGTTCCGCGACAGCTTCATGCAGCGCAATCCGGTCAATCGGGCGCTGCTTGCCGCTGCCGACCGGCGCCTCGCCCGCTGAGGGCGCGGTAACTGCGCGGTAACGGCCTGGGCCTACCTTGATCCCTCTCGGCGAAATGGCCGGGTTCGGATCAAGGAGACGAGGATGAAGCGCACTCCCTTCCCCGCCATCGCGCTTGCCGCGCTGGGCTGCACCGCTGCCCTGGCGATGACCGGCGACAGCGTCGCCGAGCCGTTTCGCGGCAGCTGGGTGCCGGCCAAGGCGAGCTGCGACTCGCCGCTCAGGCTGGTGATCGACGCCCAGGTCGTGACCTTCGTCAACGGCACCCAGCGCGCCGAGTTCAGGAAGCTCGAGCAGTGCTTCGGCTGCATGGGCCGCGATGTCCAGGACATGACCCTCCTCTCGACCGAAGCCATGGGCGACTCGCCGTTCATGATCACCCTCGACGGCAGGAAGAAGGGCAGGCCGGCACTGAGCGCCGACCTCGGCAACGACAAGAAGCTGGCGGCCCGCTTTCCGCTCGGCAACGCGGCGCTGAAGAAGTGCCCTTGACGCCGAGGGGGCGCATCCTGCTGGACCTGCCCGAGCGCAGCGTCCTGCTCGATGCCTACGCCGCGCCTCGTTAGGCGCGCGGTCGCCTCAGCCGAGCACGCGGGACAGCAGCTTGAAGAGCTTGACGAAGGGCGAGAGCGGCTGGGTGAAGTCGGCGGTGTTCTCGGGCTCGACGTTGCGCATCGGCGGACCGCGATCGAGCGAGTTGTCGACGAACGGCCCGACCGTGGGCACGCCCGCGGCCTCGATGCCGGTGCCCGAGAAGTCGATGATCGTCAGGCAGTGCGAGTCGTTGACGTTGCGGAAGTAGGGCACGTGGAAGCTCACGTTCGCATAGGTCGCGAGCTGCGCGGTCCAGTGGGCGATGTCGGGCCACCAGCGCGAGAACAGCGCCTGGCGGTAGGCGACCTCGTTGGCGGCGTTGGCGATGTCGGCGAAGAACTTCTCGTAGCTGAAGGCCGAGAAGTTGGTGTCGCGGGTGAACAGCATGAAGCCGAAGCGGTCGCCCGGGAAGCTGAGGGCCAGGGCGCCGCTGACCGAGCCGAGGTCGTTGGCGTCGAAGCCGGTGAGCAGGCCGGCGAAGCGGGTCACCAGGCCGTCGGGGCCGTCCAGGCCCCAGGCGTCGCGGATCTTCTCGTGCAGCGGCAGCGACGGGTACTGCGTGCTCGTGCCGCTGCGCGGTGCCGGCATCAGCGGTCCGGAATCGGCGAGCAGGGTGGCGTTGCCCGTCGGCTGGAGGATGCCGCGCACCAGCGGATAGGTGACTGTCGAGCCGACGCCACCCGCGGAAAATCCGGTGAGCAGCATCTTCTCCGGCTGGCCGAGGTGGCTGCGCAGCCACTGCGCGGCGGCGGTGACGTTGGCCTGGCCGCGGTGGTACTCGACCCGCGGCGTCGCCGGATAGGCGTCGTCGTAGACCGCGACTTTGCTGCCGCTGTGCACGTCGCCGGTGCAGTAGGGCAGGAAGACCATGTTCCAGGACTGCGTCTGCACCTGCTGCGCCGGATCGTTGCGGGCGGTGAACGGCGTCACCAGGCCGAAGGCGACGTTCGCCGACTGCATGTAGTCGGCGGGAATGCCGTTCGGGTTGGCGGCGGAGAGGTGGCCTTCGCCGAGGCAGGCCTTCTGGTCCCAGCAGGCGCCGCCGCCTTCGTAGCTGATGACGATGTCCTTCGACAGCGGCGTGCGGTTGACGAAGAAGCGGTAGGGCGAGCCGTCGCCGCAGGCCGCGCCGGTGTCGGCCGGCAGCTCGACCATCTCCCACTGGAAGTAGCCGGCCTGGGCCAGCGGCGCAGCGAGCAGGAGCGCAAACGTGGACAGGGCGCGTTTCAAGGACATGGCCTGAATCTCCGGGAGAGGGGTCGTCGATGGCTTGAAGGCTCGGCCGATCAGCGCGAGCCCGTGCCGGGGGCGAAGCTTTGCTGACGCAGCACCTCGAGCTCGCGCTCGAGCGCGGCCCGGTCGCGCGCCGCCGGCGGCAGGGCCGACCAGGCGGACACGATCTCGACCTGGCGGCGCTCGAACGCCTGCTGGCGCGGGTCGGGGGCAGCGGCGGGTGCGAGCTCGGACGCGGCCCACTGGCGCAGGCGCTCGCTCCGCTCCACGTCGTCGGCCACGGTGAGGGCGAGGATCGCGCTCTCGATCTGCTGCGCCTCCGCGGCCGAGACCTCGGCGCGGCGGATCCGCTCGCTCAGGCCCTGCTCGAGGCTCTGCGCCAGCGCCACCCGCTCCTCGGCCGGGACGCCGTCGGCGCGCGCCTCGCGAAAGCGGCGCAGCGTGTCGCTCCACTCGAGATAGCCGCGCAGGCGGCGCAGCTCGGCCGGCCCATCGGCTCGCTGCCCGACCTCGGCGGCGATCGCCGCCCACTGCTCCCGGGTCACGCCGGGCGGCAGGGCAGCTTCCGACGGAACGGCGGTGAGCGGCGCCGCTTCAAGGACGACGTTCGGCGCGGGCACGACCGCTTCGACGCGTGTCGCCGGCGCCATCTGCGGCGCCGCGACGACGCGGATCGGCTCGTCCGGGGCTGCGAGGGTGAGAGCCCAGAGGCCGCAGAGGATCAACGCCGCGATCACGGCCGGCCACCACCGACGCCACGAATGCGCTGTTCGCATGGCCTCAGTATGTCCTTCGTCGCTCGAAAGTGGAACCTTGGCCCCCCCTGGCCCCGGGGAGGCTGCGACCTACCAGCGCACGTCCAGCTGCAGGCCCCAGGTCGGGCTTTTCGGGCGGAGGGTGTCGGGCCGTGCTCCGGCCGCGCCGCCGGCATACAGCGTGCTGGCATGGGCGCCGGAGGTCGAGCGCAAGGCATTCGTGCCGCGGAACGGTGTCAGGGCCACCTCCGTCTCGACGCCGAACAGTCGATTGGTCAGGTCGTTGGCCGCCCCGAGGGGATCGGTGAGGATCAGCCCGAGCTTGTCCCAGTTGTCGAGCGGGCCCTGCTTGGACTTGATGCTGCTGCGGATCGGCGCGAAGACGAACTCGCCGAGCAACGAGCCGACCAGCGGCGTGATGACGAGATCCTGGTAGGACGGCCTCTCGAACAGGGCCTCGGCGCCGAACTCGTACAGGGCGGAGAGAAAGGCCGAGTAGCCGAACGATTGCCAGCGGCTCAGGCCGCGCTCGCGGCCGCGGATGTAGTACGTCGCGCCCCAGTACGGATGCAGGATGTAGTTGATGTAGAAGGCGTCGTCGTCGAAGGTGGGATGGGTGACGTTGTCCCACCACTTCGAGAGGTGGTCGCCGCTCCGGTCCCAGTTCGTGACCGATTCCGGCATGACGTAGAGCACGCCGATGACCGCGAACTGGTACGCCAGGAAATACCCGGTGTCCCGGCGGATCCCCTTCCAGTCCGGGGGGATTCCTTCTTCCTCGGGGCTCTGGATCGTTGTCTCGAGGGTCGCGCCGGGCTCGATGCCCGGGTCGACGGCCTCGGTGGCGGCGAACGCCGGCGAGCCGAGCCACGGCACCAGCGCAAGAACGAGAACTGCTGAAAGCAAAGCGAGGCCGCGCGACATCCGGAGTCGTATCCCAGGCGAGAGTCAATGGCAAGGACCGAACCCTGCACGGTGGCCCACGCGATGCGGTGCCGGGCCGGAGACTACACCGGGTCCCTTACAACTTCCGTCAGGCGGCGAAGGTGCCGGCCTGCGGCAAGACCGGCCGTCGGCTCGCGTCGGGCGGAAAGAGAACCCGTTCACGCTTCGCGACGGAACCCGCTCCGGCGGTTGTACCCCGTGCCCGCGCGGGTCCTACAGTTGTATCGAGTTGCTTCTTTTGGCGGGGCTTCGCATGTCGGATGTTCGGATCATCGCGGTGTCGCTCGAAGGCGGGGAAAGACTCGAGCATCTCACCCATGTCTGGACGGCCGAAGGCGCCATGCCCAAGCAGCGCGCGGTCGAGGACATGTGGTCTGGGCGGCGGCGCTACTACGTCGTGCTGCCGAGCGGCCGGGTCGACGTTGCGCCGGTCCCGGGGCGCGGGCCGAACATCCTCTCTGCCCTTCTGGGCAAGCGGGTCGAGGGCGATCTGGAATCGCCGCGCGGCGCGAGCATGAAGGACAGCCTGCTGACCCTGCCCCGGCTGCCGAGCCCGACACGGCCGCGGCGCAGCCGGGCGATGGCCAGTCAGAGCGCGTCCTGAGCCGGCGACCGCTGGCCCGAAGCCGAGATCGGTGGGCGGCCGGCGCGATCACCGGCGCCGGAACCAGACCCCTGAAGCGACCGCCCCGGCGACGATCGCTCCGTAGGCCAGCAACGCCAGCGCCAGGGCGGCGAAGGCCCAGGCGAGCGAGCCGGTGAGCGTCAGCACCAGCCAGCCGCCGCCGACGGCGACGAGCAGGCGGACCATGCCGCCGATCAGCGGCCAGGCGAGGCGACCCGCGCCTTGCGAAGCGAAGTACAGCGACAGGCCCAGGCCGAAGAAGCCGTAGGTGGGTCCCACGACCCGCAGGTAGGCGGCCCCGGCCTCGAGCATGTGCGGGTCGTGGCCGAACAGGCCGAGCCAGGCCTCGGGCCAGATCGCGGCCGCGATGCCGATCGTCTCGGTGAGGGCGAAGGCGAGCGCGCCGCCGGTGAGGGCGATGCGCAGGGCTCGCTGCGCCTGGCCGGCGCCGATGTTGGTGCCGACCAGCGCCACCATCGGCGCACCCAGGCCGAACACCAGCGGGATCAGCAGGTACTCGAGGCGGGCGCCGGTGCCGTAGCCGGCGACCGCGTTCGGCCCGCCGAACGAGCCCACCAGCGCCGTCGTCAGCGCGACCGTGAGCGAGGTCTGCAGCGTGCTGATGGCGCCGACGCCGCCGACCCGCAGGATGTCGGCGAACATCGCCCCCTTCAGCCGGGCGCGGCGCAGGCGCACGATCGCGCGGCCGGCCAGGACGTACCAGGCGAGCACGCCGCAAGTCAGCGCCGAGGTGATCAGCACCGCCAGGCCGCCGCCGGCGATGCCGAGCGCCGGGATCGGCCCCCAGCCGAAGATCAGCAGCGGCGACAGCGGCACCAGCAGCACGACGCTCAGGCACACGGCGAGCGAGGGGACGAGCATGTTGCCGGTGCCGCGGATCAGGCTGGCGAGCGCGTTCATCAGCCAGACCAGCACGTTGCCGACGAAGACGACGTTCGAGTAGGCGAGCGCGGCATCGAGCGAGGCGCCTTCGCCGCCCATGGCCGCGTAGATCGGCCGGCCCCAGATCAGGAACAGCGCCGAGGTGAAGAGGCCCAGCGCGAGATTGATCAGCAGGGCATGCAGCACCAGCGCGTCGGCGTCGGCACGGCGGTTCGCGCCGAGCGCGCGCGCCACCGCCGACGCGACGCCGCCGCCGATGGCCCCGGCCGAGAGCATCTGCATCATCATGAAGCCGGGGAAGACGAGCGCCATGCCGGCGAGGGCGTCGGTGCCGAGCTTCGAGACCCACCAGGTCTCGATCAGGCCGGTGGAGGCCTGCGCCGTCATCACCAGGATGTTCGGCCAGGCCATCAGCAGCAGGGTCGGCACGATCGCGCCCTGCAGCAGGCGCCGGGTGCGCGGGTTCATCGCCTCGGCCGGGGCGGCCGGGCTGGCGACCGGGGCCGCGGCGGGCGAGACCGGCAGGCCGGCGGCGAGGCTGCTCACGAGCGGACGCTTTGCGGGCCGCGCCGCCGCGGCGCGGTCGTGGCAGCCCGTGGCCGAGGCGCGACCGTCTGTGGCCGAGGCGCGGCCGCCGGTGCCGCGGCGAGGAGACCGGTGCCGCTGCGCCGTGGCGCGGCATTCGCAGCAGCCCCCGCTGTCCGCCTGCCGCGGACGATGGTGAATTCGGGCTCGACCAGTTCCCTGCCGGAACG
>DATCGH010000106.1:0-2363 GCA_036509055.1 Caldimonas sp. | reverse complement strand
CGGCAAGGCCTCGACTGCGAAGTACGAGCTCGTGGGCAGCGGCCTCACCGGCCACGCCGAGGCGGTGAAGATCACCTACGACCCGAAGAAGGTGAGCTACGGCAAGCTGCTGCAGATCTACCTCTCGGTCGCGCACGATCCGACCCAGCTCAACCGGCAGCATCCCGACGTGGGCCCGCAGTACCGCTCGGCCGTGTTCTACGGCGATGCGGCGCAGAAGGCGACGACCGAGAAGTACGTCGCCCAGCTCGACGCCGCCAAGGTGTACGGCAGCAAGATCGTCACCCAGGTCGTGCCGCTCGACGCCTTCTACGCCGCCGAGGACTATCACCAGGACTACCTGACGCTCAACCCGACGCAGGGCTACATCGCCCGCTTCGACCTGCCGAAGATCGCAAACCTGAAGAACATGTTCCCGCAGCAGTACCGCGCCGAGCCGGCGCTGGTGATGGCGCGGGCCGGCAAGGCGCAGCAATAGGCGCTACTGATTAGGTAGAGCCGCGGTTCGCCTGACATCCGGTTACGCCGCCGCGACGGCGCGGCCGGCCGGGATTGGTAAGCTTCAGCGAGACCGGGAGCGCTCGACGGCAGCGCCCTCCCGGCCACTCGCCGGAGACCTGCCGCATGCCGTCGTCGTCGTTCCCGCTCGTGCGCTCGCTCCTGGGCGCCCTCGGCCGCGTGGCCGCGATGGGCGCCCTCGCCGGCCTGCTTGCCAGTTGCGGCGGCGGTGACAGCAAGGCGGGCAGCAGCCCGTTCGACACTGGCCTGCCCGACTCGGACACGCTGGCCCAGCAGTGCGCCGTGCCGCGCTCCGGCGACAAGCAAGGCAGCCTGGATACCGAGAAGGCGTGGCTGCACTCGTGGATCGACGAGACCTACTTCTGGTACCAGGACGTGCGCGGCCTGCCGCCGGCGACGCTCGACCCGGCCAACTCGGCGACGCCGCTCGACTACTTCGACAAGTTGAAGAGCCCGGCCACCACCGCCTCCGGCAAGGACAAGGATCAATTCCACTTCACCTACTCGACGCCGGAGTGGCTCGCGCTTTCGCAATCGGGCGTCGCCTTCGGCTACGGCTTCCAGGTGGCGTGGGTCGACGACACGGCGCCAGACCGGGTGGCGATCGTGGCCTTCGTCGAGCCGGGCAGCGCGGCCGCTGCGGCAGGCATCGCGCGCGGCGCCGCGATCCTCGATGTCGACGGCGCCGTCGTCGCCGACGGCACGGCCGCGACCCTGAACGCGGGCCTCTACCCCGAAGAGGCCGGCAGCCACACCTTCGTCATTCGCGACCTCGGCGCGAGCGCCGACCGCACGTTGACGCTGACGGCCCAGGCGCTCGCCTCCACCCCGGTGCTGAAGGTGGCCACGCTGCCGGCACCGAACCAGAGCGTCGGCTACATCCTCTTCAACGACCACATCGCCCCGGCCGAGGCACAGCTCGTGGCGGCGATCAACACGCTCAAGGCGGCGGCGGTGACCGACCTGGTGCTCGACCTGCGCTACAACGGGGGCGGCTACCTCGACCTCGCCGCCGAGCTGGCCTACATGATTGCCGGGCCGGCGAACACGGGCAGCAAGTTCTTCGAGCGGCTGAACTACAACAACCGCGATCCGTTCGACCAGTCGCTTTCGGCGCGGACCACCCAGTTCCTCAACGTGAGCCAGGGCTTCAGCGGGCCGAGCGGCCAGACCCTGCCCGACCTCGGCCTCAGCCGCGTGTTCGTGCTCACCAGCGGCGACACCTGCTCGGCGAGCGAATCGATCGTCAACGGCTTGCGCGGCGCCGGCGTGACCGTGCACCTCGTCGGCAGCACCACTTGCGGCAAGCCCTACGGCTTCTACCCGCAGGACAACTGCGGCACCACCTACTTCGCGATCCAGTTCCAGGGCGTGAACTTCCTCGGCTACGGCGACTACGCCGACGGCTTCACCCCCACCTGCGCCGTGGCCGACGACTTCGGCCACGAGCTCGGCGACCCGGCCGAGAACCAGCTCGAGGTGGCGCTCGGGCTGCGCAGCACGGGCGCGTGCACGGCGCCGACGAGCATGCGGGCGCAGGCGCTGGGGGTCGCGCGGAAGATCGATTCGGGGCCGGTGCTAAAGAGGACGCCGGAAAGGGAGAATCGGATCTACCGGCAGCAGCGGTAGCTAGTCCGGATTCGAGCACATCCGTCTGCCGCGGTGTCAGCCCGAGCGCTGCGGCCGAGCCTCTCGTAGGCCATTTGTAGAATGCCCTCGCCGCGGGCTTGGCTCGCCGTAGTTCAATGGATAGAACGGCCGCCTCCTAAGCGGCAAATACAGGTTCGATTCCTGTCGGCGGGACCAATGAGCGATTTCAGGCCTTCCCACAAAGTCTCACGCTG
>DATCGH010000105.1:0-2358 GCA_036509055.1 Caldimonas sp. | reverse complement strand
CAAGCTCATCGTCGCCACTTCGCGGCCCGACCTGCGCATCGTCCTGGTCCGCGCCAGCGACGTCCCGACCTACGTGCAGCACGGCGGCGCCGACCTCGGCGTGGTCGGCCTCGACACCCTGCTCGAGCACGGCGGCGAGGGCCTCTACCGGCCGCTCGACCTCGGCGTGGCCCGATGCCGGATGAGCGTCGCCGCGCCGCTCGACTTCGATTACGCCGCGGCGGTGAGGCAGGGCTCGCGAATCCGCGTCGCCACCAAGTTCACCCGCATCGCCCGCGACCATTTCGCCGACAAGGGCGTGCACGTCGACCTGATCAAGCTCTACGGCTCGATGGAGCTGGCGCCGCTCACCGGGCTGGCCGACGCCATCGTCGACCTGGTCGCTTCCGGGCACACGCTGAAGGCCAACGCGCTCGCCGAGGTCGAGGAGATCATGCAGATCTCGGCCCGGCTGGTCGTCAACCGCGCGGCGCTGAAGCTCAAGCGCGAGCCGATCCGGGCGATCGTGGATGCCCTGGCCCAGGCGGTCGGGAAGGCGACGCCATGAGCCTGGCGCTTCGCCGCCTCGACAGCAGCGAGCCGGGCTTCGCCGAGGCGCTGACGCGTCTGCTCGCCTACGCAGACGACGTCGATGCCGAGGTCGAGGCGAGCACTGCCGCCATCCTTGCCGATGTGCGACAGCGCGGCGACGCGGCGGTGCTCGACTACACCCGCCGCTTCGACGGCATTGCCGCCGCGTCGCTGGCCGAGCTCGAGGTCTCGCCGGCGGAGCTGCGCACCGCGCTCGCCGGGCTGCCCGCGGCGCAGCGCACGGCGCTCGAAGCCGCCGCCGCGCGGATCCGGTCCTATCACGAGCGCCAGCTCGAGGTCGCCGGCCGGAGCTGGAGTTACCGCGACGCCGACGGCAGCCTGCTCGGCCAGAAGGTGACGCCGCTCGACCGCGTCGGCATCTACGTTCCCGGCGGCAAGGCGGCGTATCCCTCGAGCGTGCTGATGAACGCGCTGCCGGCCAAGGTGGCGGGCGTCGGCGAGATCGTGATGGTCGCGCCGATGCCGGGCGGGGCGCGCAATCCGCTGGTGCTCGCCGCGGCCGCGGTGGCCGGCGTCGACCGGGTGTTCGCGATCGGCGGCGCCCAGGCGATCGGCGCGCTCGCCTATGGCACGGCGACGATTCCGGCGGTGCACAAGATCACCGGCCCCGGCAACGCCTACGTCGCCAGCGCCAAGCGCCGGGTCTTCGGCACGGTCGGCATCGACATGATCGCCGGGCCGAGCGAGATCCTGGTGCTGGCCGATGGCACGACGCCGGCCGACTGGGTGGCGATGGACCTCTTCAGCCAGGCCGAGCACGACGAGCTGGCGCAGAGCATCCTGCTCTGTCCGGACCCGGGGTATCTCGACCGGGTGCAGGAAGCGATCGAACGGCTGCTGCCGACGATGCCGCGCCGCGACGTCATCCGCGCTTCGCTCGAGGGGCGCGGCGCCCTGGTGCGGACCCGCTCGATGGAAGAGGCCTGCGAGATCAGCAACCGGATCGCGCCGGAGCACCTGGAGGTGAGCGCGCGCGAGGCCGGGCGCTGGGAGCCGCTGCTGCGTCACGCCGGCGCGATCTTCCTCGGCGCCTTCACCAGCGAAAGCCTCGGCGATTACTGCGCCGGTCCGAACCACGTGCTGCCGACCGCCGGCACCGCCCGGTTCTCGTCGCCGCTCGGCGTCTACGACTTCCAGAAGCGCACCAGCCTGATCGAGGTGAGCGCGGCGGGCGCTGCCGCCCTGGGGCCGGTGGCGGTCGAGCTCGCTCGGGGCGAGGGCCTGCACGCCCACGCCGCGGCGGCGGAAATGCGGCTGGCGGCACCGGCCGACCCCGGCCCGTCGGCGGCGGCGAAGACCGGGCCGTAAGATCGATCGCATGCCGACCTCGCCGCCCTCGACCGCCGACCGCATCGCCGCGGTGATCCGCCAGGACGTGAAGTCCATGCACGCCTACGCCATCCAGGACAGCACCGGCCTGGTCAAGCTCGACGCGATGGAGAACCCGTTCCGCCTGCCCGAGGCGCTGCAGCGCGCACTCGGCGAGCGGCTCGGCCGGGTGGCGATCAACCGCTATCCGGTGGCCTGCGTCGGCCAGGTGATCGCCGCGCTCGCGGCCCACGTGAAGCTGCCCGCCGGCTGCAAGCTGATGCTCGGCAACGGCTCCGACGAGCTGATCTCCCTGCTGGCGATGGCCTGCGACCTGCCCGGCGCGACGATCCTGGCGCCCGTGCCCGGCTTCGTGATGTACGAGATGTCGGCGAAGCTGCAGGGCCTGCGCTTCGTCGGCGTGCCGCTGGACGAGCGCTTCGAGCTCGACGAGGACGC
>DATCGH010000104.1:0-4874 GCA_036509055.1 Caldimonas sp. | reverse complement strand
CGAGGCAGGTCTGGTTGCGCTCCTGCACGGTTTGCGACGAGGTGGGCTTGTTGCTGTTGATCGATTCGGGGTTCTTGCTGCGCGCGTGCCGGGCACCGGGGCCGTGGCAGGCTTCGCACTGCAGTCCGCCGGGGCCGAAGGGCGCGCGCTTGTCGTTGCGGTGCCCATGCTTGCCCTTGAAGATCGCCGCGCCCGAGTAGCCGGGGGTCACGTCGTCGTGGCACTCGAGGCAGGTATCCGCGCCCTTGTCGCTGTACTGTTCCCGCGGCGGGAGCGGAACCTTGGGCTTCGCCGGAGCGCTCGCCGCCTCGTCCACGGCTGCCGATGCGCCCG
Source organism: Caldimonas sp. (assembly GCA_036509055.1). GTDB lineage: Bacteria > Pseudomonadota > Gammaproteobacteria > Burkholderiales > Burkholderiaceae_C > Schlegelella_A. The sequence continues at coordinate 4,541 of DATCGH010000104.1, read as the reverse complement.
CGGCCGCCGGACTGGCCGCGGCCGCGCTGGCCGCGGCGGCCGGCGGTGTCGCCGGCTGGGCCGACGCGCCCGCCCATGCCAACAGGCCCGCAAGCGCGAGCAGCACACGAAGGCGGGCGCGGAATGCCGGCATCTAGGGCTTGCCCTTGACCACCGTCGCCGGCATGGCGACGACGAGAGGCTTGATCGACAGGAACGGGCCGATGGGCAGCACGTTCTTCGCCACCAGGTCGGATTTGGTGAGGTAGGGCCGGTTGGCGATGATCCGGGCTGCCTCCGCGGCGCCGATGCCGGGCAGGGTCATCAGCTCCTTGCGGCTCGCGCTGTTGAGGTCGACGTAGTACTGGGCCGGCGGCGAGCTGGCGCGGGTGCTGGCCGGCGCCGGCGGGGTCGGCGGGGTCGGCGGGGTCGGCGGGGTCGGCGCGGCGCCAGCAGGCGCTGCGATCACCGCCGCTCCCAACAACCCCATCAAGCTCAGCCGCATCCCTGTCCTCCTGCTGCCGATCGGCCCCCGCCCCTTGGCGGGCGGAGGCCGATGTCTTCCTTTCGAGTGCACCGCCTTCAAGGTGCGCTGCTGCTCAGCGGTTCTTCGAGTGCATGACCGCGATATCCGCCGTCCTGCCGGTGCCATGGCAGACGAGGCAGGTCTCGGTGACGCCGAGCGCCGCGCTGCGCGGCGCGTAGAACGAGCCGGTGTTGCCTCTGATGTGTGCGATGGCATCGGACGAATCGTGGCAAGCGGTGCATGCCGCTGTCGTGGGCGACGACACGAGGGTCGTGGGTGCCGCCTCAGTGGTGACTCCGCTGGTCGCGCTGAAGGAGAACCCGCTGCCGTAGTCCGTGCCCGGCGTGACGTAGGGCGAGAGGGAGACCGACGCGCTGTAGGTGCCCTGGCCGACCGCGCGGAGGAGGCGACTGCTGAGCGCCGCGCTCGGCGTGGCGCTGAAGTCGAACGTGCCTGGCAGATGGCAAGTCGCGCAGTCGTTGAGGATGCCCGGGTAGCCGATCTCGAAGAAGCCTTCGGTGGCCGAGACCGCGTGCCAGTTGTACGGCACCGTCCGCTTGGCCGAGGCGTGGATCGCATGGACGAAGCCCACCGAATCGACGATCCAGCCGCTGCTGGTCCGGTTCGGGTTGTGGCACCACGAGCAGGTCGTGGCGTCGTTGCGCTGCCCGGCGTGGAACGCGTCCTTCGTGAAGGTGCCGAGTTCCTGGTGGCAGGCGTTGCAGCGCTTGTCCTCGACGATCGCCCGTCGGCCGGTATAGCCGGCGGCGACCATCTGGACGTTCGGCGCGATGACGATCAGGCCGCCCTACTTGTTCGTCTGCCCGGCCACCGGGTCGCTCACCGGGAAGTCGGGCAGGTTGGTCTGCGTCTGCGGCTGGGTGCTCGCGGCGTTGTACGAGTAGCCCATCCCGCCGGTCAGCATGACGGCGTTGTCGGGGATGGTGACACCGGTGAGCGTCACGGTATAGAAGCCGCTGCCGTCGGGACCGGTGAGGGTGCCGGCGCTCGAGCCGGTCGCAGTGCCGTCCCAGATCCTGCGCAGGTAGCCGCTGACCGTGGCGTTGAAGTCGGCGGGCGCGGCGATGCCGTCCTGCGGGACCGCGAACACGAAGTACGCGCTCGGCGAGCCCATGAAGTTGTCCCACATCTCCTTCTGTCCGGTCGCCGGGTTGATGGCGGCGCTGGCGAAGGGATTGATAGGAACCGGGGCGCCGTTCTGCAGCCAGCGGAACACCATCACCGGCTGCTTGCTGGCGTTGCGCGAGACGCTCTGCACTTCGTAGGTCGGGGTGATGGCCCCCGGGGGCAGCCGACCGACCGAGCCGCCGGAAGCGATCCAGGCAGAGTTCGTGTTGGCGTTGCCACCGGCGACGGCCAGCGCGTTCTCCGGGTTCGGCGGCGTCACCGGGAAGTGGGCCAGGTCGATGTCGGCCGCGGGGAACGTGCCGTTCGATTTGTGGCACAGCGCGCATTGCGAGTCGTCAGGCAGCGGGCCCGCCGGGTGCGCGATGCCGGTGTTGTTGATGTTCGACTGCGTCAGGCCGGCGGCCTTGTCCTTCAGCGTCACGCCGGTGCCGGTCGCGAAGTTGATGCCGTCGTGGCAGGCGCCGCAGGCCAGGGCGGTCGGCTTGTTCTTCCAGTTGTCGCCGTCCTTGGTCTTGATCGTGCGCGAGGCCGTGCTCGAGCCGTCATGGCACGACGTGCAGTTGCGGATGTCCTGCGGATAGGTGGTGTGGGCCGGCTCCACGCCCGCGTAGTCGTAGTTCTCGTGGGCCAGGTACGGCCCCATGTGGATCTTGTGGATGTAGTTCGGGAAGTTGCCGACCGTGCGGCCGTCGACGAGCCGCGTCTCGGACGTGAACGTGCGGATCGCGCCGTTCGAGGTGAACGTGGCTTCCTTCTGGCCGTAGCGACGCTGGTCGGTGTGGCAGACCACGCAGTACTGGGTTTCGTTGCGGCTGCCGCCGTGGAAGCCGGCCGCGGCTTCCTCCTCGCTCAAGCCCGGGATGCCGCCGAGCTGGCGGTGGCAAGCCTCGCAGTTGGCGACGGAGACGACCTCGCGCGAGAAGTCGGTCGCCGTGACCTTGGCACCAGTCGCCGGAATGAAGTCGTAGATGGCGTTGGCCGGGTGCTTCATCGGCACCGCCGCGACGCTCGATGTGGCGCCGGTCGGCGTGTTGCTGCCGGTCCCCGGCGCGTTGCCGGAGAGCGCGAGGGTCACGCGGTGCGTCAGGGTGGGCTGGTAGCTCACGTCACCGAGGTCGGCGATGCTGTTCGGCGGGCTCACGGTCATTCCGGCAAGCTGTGTCGGGACGGTCGTGATGTCGCGGTAGAAGGTGTACTGGTAGGTGCCGTCGCCGTTGTCGACCAGCGTGCCGGTGTTGTCGGTGCTCGGGCGGCTCGGCGCCGCCGAGGCCGTGGCCGAGCTCGGCACCGAGGTGACGATGTAGCTCACCCACTTGCTCGGCCCGCCGGAGGTGCCCGGCACGAGCTTGGCGAGGGCGAAAGACAGGTTCGGGTAGCTCGCGACCACCGCGGTCGCGCTCTTGCTGGTGTTGCCGAGGCCGACGACCGCCTTTCCGAAGCTGTCGATTACGGTGAACTTGACGACCGGCGGACTGGCGATCGTCACGCTGGTGATGGTGACCGTCGGCTGCAGGTCGGCCCAGATCGCCGCGTTGGCCGCGATCGCGTCGGGATTGGTCAGCCCGTTGCCGGGGATGGTGGTCGAGCCTCCTCCCCCTGGAGTGCCGGGAGTGCCGGGAGCGCCCGGAGCGCCGGGGGGCCCTGCCGGGCCGGCCGGGCCGGCAGGGCCGGCGTCACCGGTATCGCCTCCACAACCGGACAGTGACGCGGCGAGCACCGTTGCGAACGCAACTGCGAGCCAGTAGGGGGGCCTTCTTCTGTTCATTGCCGTCCTCCTGTCCGAACCATTCAAAACGCCTTCTACCGTAGAGCCGGAAGGACTTGTCGCCAATGTCACGAAAAGGGCACGGGGAAAACCCTAGATGTCAATGAGGGTGCGCCACATCCGCCAGTCAGGGACGCAGCGACGCTGCGCCGCCCCCTTCGTCGCGCCCATGGATGGAGGCGTCGGCGGCCTTCGTCGGCGGCTGCGGCTCCTGGGGTTCCTTGTGCGCAACGCCGGTGTGGCAATCGATGCACGTCGCCTTGCCGGAGGCGAACTTCTTGTGCTGCTTGACGGCGTCTTCCGACTGCTTCGCGTTGTCCATCGCCTGCGGGTCGTGGCAGTGACGGCAGTTCGCCGAATTGTCGGCGCGCATCTCGTCCCACACCTTGTTGGCGAGACGCCAGCGCTCGTGGTCGAACTTCTCCTGGGTGGAGATCGTGCCGCGCAACTCGGCATAGGCGTCGGCGATGCCCTTTTCCGCCTTGACGATCAGCTTCTTCGGATAGCTGTGCGGGACGTGGCAGTCCGTGCACATCGCCCGCACGCCGGTGCGGTTGTTGTAGTGCGCGGTCTGCTGATGCTCGGGATAGACGAACTTCTCGTGCGAGTGGCAGGTCGTACCGCAGAACTGGTCGGTGCCCGTCACCGCCACCGCGACCTGGGTGCCGATGACCATCGTGGCGCCGATCAGGAGCCCGACCAGCAGCAGCGCGAACACCGACCAGCGCGCCGATGGCGAGAACAGCCAGCGCCACGCCCTCCGGATCGCGCCCGGAGGTTTCGCGTTAGCCATGGGGCTACTTGGACGAGAGAACGACGGCGGCGACCGCCTTCAGGTCGGCGTCGCTCGCGGCGACCTTCTTGTGATCCTCCGCGCCGCCGGTCTTGAGCAGGCTGACGATCTTGGCTTCCGCGCCCGCGTCGCCCTTGTACTTCTGCGCGACCGAGGCCCAGGATGGCCCCTTCTTGGTCGTCGACGCGGTGTGGCAGCTGCCGCACTTCTCCTTGGCAATGATGTCCTCGGCCGGGCCAGCGAACGCGAGGCCGCTCAAGGCGAGGGTGGCGCTGCAGGCGGCGATCGTCGGAATGAACTTCATGCTTGGCTCCTTCAGGGAATGCTGC
>DATCGH010000103.1:0-3574 GCA_036509055.1 Caldimonas sp. | reverse complement strand
AGCGCCGCGCCGAGCTTGCCGAGGTCGTACTGGAGCAGCTTCTCGTCGAGCAGTTCGGCCTGCACGCCCTTCTTCACGAACTGCGGGAAGTAGTCGGCGTAGCGGCTGTGCATGTCCGAGTGCAGCAGTTCCTCGCCGAGGATCTCGCGCCGGATGGTGTGCAGCAGCAGCCGCGCGGTGGCGCGGGTGTAGCCCGGGTCCTTCTCGATCAGGGTGCGGGCGGCGAGGATCGCGGCCTTGTGCACCTCGTCGATCGGCACGCCGTCGTAGAGGTTGCGCTTGGTCTCGGCCAGGATCGGCTCCGGCCGGACGTCGGCGCCGAGGCCGGCGCACGAGGTCTCGATCAGCGTCTGCAGCCGCGCCGCGTCGAGCGGCACGCGGTTGCCGCGGTCGGTGACCATCAGCACCGGCTCGGCCTTGGCGACGACCGGGCCCTGCTTGGCGCGCTCCTGCGCACGCCGCTCGCGGTAGAGCACGTAGGCGCGGGCGACCTCATGGTGGCCGCCGCGCATCAGGCCGAGCTCGACCTGGTCCTGCACGTCTTCTATATGGAAGGTGCCGCCGCCGGGGCGGGAGCGCAGCAGCGCCCGGACCACCGACTCGGTCAGGCTGTCGACGGTCTCGCGAACGCTCGCCGAGGCCGCACCCTGGGTGCCGTGGACCGCGAGAAACGCCTTCATCAGGGCGACCGCGATCTTGTTCGGCTCGAACGAAACGGCGGCGCCATTGCGGCGCAGGATCTGATAGCCCTGGTACGCGGACACGGCCGGCGCGGGCCGGCCCGCGGGGCGCTGCGCGGCAACGCTCGCGGACGGCGCCTGGGCGGGGGTAGCTTGCATGAAATCTCCTCTGGGAACCCTCGGCTGGACTGCAACCGCCGGGGCTATTTGTTCATCGCTGGCAAGGGCTCGTCGGGTGCCTGTGCGTTCGCGAAAAGGGCCTGTTCGTGGGTCTGGACGAGAAGTCCAGCATAGCATCGCTAGACACTATATCTGGGGTCGATGTGGTCAACAAGCACTACCTATAGCGTATGAACCCGTACATATTTCACGGTACAAAGTCCAGACCGGGAAGTGCCACCCGGCGCCGCAAATCGTCCCAGTGGAAACCCGCCCCGGGGTCGTGCTTGCGCCCCGGCGCGATGTGTGCATGGCTGGTCACGGCACGGATCGGATAGCGGCCGGACAGGCCGATGAGACTCGTTGCGAGGCGCTCGTATTGCGCCTCTTCGAACGTATCGCCTTCCAGGCCTTCGAGCTCGATGCCGATCGAAAAATCATTGCAGCCGGCGCGGCCATTCCAGCTCGATTCGCCGGCATGCCAGGCGCGCTTGCCGCACGAGACGAACTGCAGCAGCTCGCCGTCGCGGCGGATCAGGAAGTGAGTCGACACACGCAGATCGCGCAGCTTTTCAAAGTAGGGATGCGCGGCCGGCTCGAGCCGGTTGGTGAACAGCCGCTCGATCGCGTCGCCGCCGTACTTGCCCGGCGGCAGGCTGATCGAATGGACGACGACGAGCTCGATCGCCGTGCCTTCGGGTCGCGGGCCGAAATTCGGCGAATCGACGCGTCGCGCCGCCTGCAGCCAGCCGCCCCGCCACGCCGGCCGCGATGCGGAAGGCGCTGCCTTCGCGCGCTTCACTCGCGATCGGTTCCGGTCAGGTCGCCGCCGACGTTGACGTTGAGCCGCGCCATCCGATAGCGCATCTGCCGCAGCGACAGGCCGAGGCTGATGCCGGCCGCGGTACGGTTGTAGCGGTGGTGCTCGAGGGCGCGGATCAGGATGTCGCGCTCGACCTCGTCGAGATAGCGGGCCAGGTCCTTGGGCAGCGGCTCCTCGGCCGGCAGGCTGGGCGCGAGGGCCGCGGCCTCGGCGACGCTCGCCTCGGTGGGCAGGCGGTCGAGCTCCTGCGCGGCGCTGTCGGTGAACACCGACTCCGGCAGGTCCAGATCGTAGACGTCGAGCTCCTCGCCGCCAGAGAGCGCCACGGCGCGATGCAGCATGTTCTCGAGCTCGCGCACGTTGCCCGGAAACGGATAGCGCGCCAAGTGCACCAGGGCGTCGCGGGTGAGGCGCGGCGCCGGCCAGACGCCGGCGTCGCGGGCCAGCCGTTCGAGGACCCGCTCGCTGATGCCCATCAGGTCCTCGAGCCGCTCGCGCAGCGGCGGCACCCGGATCTGGATAACGTTGAGGCGGTAATAGAGGTCCTGGCGGAACTGGCCGGCCTGGACCTCGGCGTTGAGGTCCTTGTGCGTCGCGCTCAGCAGCCGCACGTCGACCGGCTGCTCGGTGACCGCGCCCACCGGCCGGACCGAGCGCTCCTGGATCGCGCGCAGCAGCTTCGACTGCATCGACAGCGGCAGGTCGCCGATCTCGTCGAGGAAGAGCGTGCCGCCGTTGGCCGCCTGGAAGAAGCCGTCCCGGTCGTCGTTGGCGCCGGTGAACGCGCCCTTGCGATAGCCGAAGAACTCGGCCTCAAGCAGCTGCTCGGGAATGGCGCTGCAGTTCACCGGCACGAACGGCATCGCCCCGCGCGTGCTCACCTCGTGGATGGCGCGCGCCACCAGTTCCTTGCCGGTGCCCGATTCGCCGGCGACGAGCACCGGCGCCATGCTGCGCGCCACCTTCTCCACCAGCGAGCGGACCTGCTGCATCGCCGTCGAGTTGCCGGCCATGCGGCCGAGCGCCTGGCTCACCGGCAGGGCCGGCGCCGGCGGCGCGACGGCGACCGGCCGCGGCACGCGCGGCGGCGGCATCGCCCGATGCTGCTCCGAAGGCAGGCTGGACGGGTCGACCGTCGGCCCGCCGCCGCCGCGGCCGAGCGCCGAGGCGACGACGCCGCGGAACTGCTTCAGGTCGACCGGCTTGGTGAGGTAGTCGTAAGCGCCGGACTTGAGCGCTTCGACCGCATTCTCCGAGGAGCCGTAGGCGGTGATGACGACCGTCTTCTCGCGCCGGCCGTTCTCCTCGAGCCAGTGGAGGACGTCGAGGCCGGAGCCGTCGGGCAGACGCATGTCGGTGATGACGGCGCTGTAGGTCCGGTCCTTGAGATGGAGCAATGCCTCCTGGACCGTGCCGGCGGTGTCGAGGTCGTAGCCCTCGCGCAGCAGGGTCAGCTCGTACAGCGTCCGCAGGTCGGGCTCGTCGTCGACGACGAGCAGGCTGAAGTGCGAGGCGGTGGTCATGAAGTGAGACGCATGCGGGATTCGAAGGGTTGCAGGGCGGCGCGACGGACGTCGACATAGAACTCGTTGCGCCGCGGCGCGTCGGGTGGCAGCAGCCGGTAGTCGATGCGCGCCCCGTATCTCTCGCAGAGCTCGCGGCAAATGTAAAGGCCCAGCCCCGCGCCGCGGCTGCGGGTCGAGAAAAAGGGCTCGAACAAATACGGTTCGACGTCGGCCGGAATCGGCGCGCCGTCGGAAAAGACGCTGAACTCGGCGCGGGCTTCGTTCTCGGCGCGCAGCGCCAGCAGGATCGCTCCGGGTCGGTGGCTGGCATGGCGGCGGGCGTTGTCGAGCAGGTTGACGAGCACCCGGCGCAGGTGCTCGGCGTCGAACAGGACGCCGAGCGGCTC
>DATCGH010000102.1:0-10006 GCA_036509055.1 Caldimonas sp. | reverse complement strand
AGCCGGGCACGAGGCGCTTGTAGCTGTTGGTGCCGGGGTTGGTGATGGCGTTGAGCGCCCGGGCGTGCTTGATGATGCCGCCGATGTAGAAGAGCGCGAACTCCGACAGGCCCGCATAGCCGTCGCCGGCGAACAGGTTCTTGCCGTCCTTCCACACCGACTGGTGCACGTGCATGCCGGAGCCGTTGTCGCCGACGATGGGCTTGGGCATGAAGGTCGCGGTCTTGCCGTAGCTGTGCGCCACGTTCTGGATCACGTACTTCTGCAGCTGCAGCCAGTCGGCGCGCTGGACCAGCGAGGAGAACTTGGTGCCGATCTCCATCTGCGCCTGCGCCACCTCGTGGTGATGCACCTCGACCGGAATGCCGAGCGACTCGAGGATCAGGCACATCTCCGAGCGCATGTCCTGGAAGGAGTCGATCGGCGGGGTCGGGAAGTAGCCGCCCTTGACCGCCGGCCGGTAGCCGGAGTTGCCGTGCTCGTACTCCTTGGCCGAGTTCCAGGAGGCCTCCTCGGATTCGATCTTGCAGAAGCAGCCGGACATGTCGACCTGCCAGCGCACGCTGTCGAAGATGAAGAACTCGGGCTCGGGACCAAAGTAGGCGGTGTCGCCCAGGCCCGAGGCCTTCATGTAGGCCTCGGCGCGCTTGGCGAGCGAGCGCGGGTCGCGCTCGTAGGGCTTGCCGTCGCCCGGCTCGACCACGTCGCAGGTGAGCATCAGCGTCGGCTCTTCGAAGAACGGGTCGATGTTGGCGGTGTCCGGGTCCGGCATGAGCTGCATGTCGGACGCCTCGATGCCCTTCCAGCCGGCGATCGACGAGCCGTCGAAGGCGTGGCCGCCGGTGAACTTGTCCTCGCTGAAGGCCGAAACCGGCACCGTGACGTGCTGCTCCTTGCCGCGGGTATCGGTGAAACGGAAGTCGACGAATTTGACTTCGGCTTCCTTCACGATGTTCATCACGTCGGCGACGGTCTTGGCCATCAATATTTCTCCGGAAATTGGGGTTCTTGCGGTGGGTGGGGGAGCGGTTCGGGGGACCGGCGGAGTGCGCCAGCCCCAAAACCGCGCATCAAAATTTAGCAGAAAGCATGCCAGTGCCGTAGGGGCTTTGGCGCCGACAAGGTGCGTCGAATGCACCTGAACGGGGCGACGCGGGAGCGCCTATCGCACCAATTCGGGGCCCAACTTGGTATCGTGTGCCTTGAGACCGTCGAGCAGCGAAAGGTAGGCCGCGTCCAGTTGCGCGCTGTCGCCCTTGACGCCGAGTTCGATGTGCCGGCCCCAGTCGGGATGGTCGACGCTCGGCAGGCTGAAGACCTTGATGCCGGGAAAGCCCGACTCGATCGATTCCATCAGCGGCGTCAGCGCCGCCTCCATCGCGCCGAAGACGATCACCGAGCGCTCGCGCGGGCCGCCCGTCGCGTGCAGGCCGGCGTAGACGGTGTCGAGCACCCATTCGATCATCGGCCAGGCCATCACCGGGAAACCGGGCACGAAGAACACCCCGCCCTCGCCCTTGCGCACCGAGAAGCCGGCGATCTTGTTGTAGGGATTGGGAATGATCCCGGCCCCCTCGGGGAACACCGCCATGTTGAGCCGGTGCCGGTTGTCGTCGCGGTCGGGCTCGTACGGCTTGCCCTGCTCGCGGGCGACGTCCTTCATCCGCTCGAGCACGAAGTCGCGCGCCTCGGGGTGCAGCGCCAGCGGCACGCCGAGCGCGGCCGCGGCGCACTGCCGGGTGTGGTCGTCCGGGGTGGCGCCGATGCCGCCGCAGGAGAACACCGCATCGCCGCTGGCGAATGCGTCCTTCAGGTCGGCGGTGATGCGCTCCCGCTCGTCGCCGACGTAACGTGCCCAGGAGAGCGAGAGCCCGCGCGCCGCGAGCAGCTCGATCACCTTGGGCAGATGCTTGTCGGCGCGCTTCCCCGAGAGGATCTCGTCGCCGATGATGATGAGGCCGAAGTTCATGCGGCGACGCCGTCCGGCGGGCTCGCCGGCGAAAGGCGCAGCGGCTCGACCGCCGCCGGCACGACGGCGTTCGTCGTCGCCTCGACGCCGCGCAGGTCGTGCAGCGCGGCCAGCAGGTAGTGCGCGAACCAGAGCGCCGAGAAGGCGAACACCAGCGTGTAGAGCCAGATCGAGACCAGGATCAGGAGCGGCGCGAACACCAGCGTCAGCGCGCTCATCGCCCAGAGCAGCGACGGCGCGGCGCCGAGGTAGCCGGTGAGCACGCCCATGCCGAACAGCGGCCAGCGGTGCGCCGTCATCAGCCGGCGGCGCTCGTCGCGGCTGGCGTGCAGGGCGAGCACGTCGAACGAGAAGACGCGATAGGTGAGCCAGCCCCAGATCAGCGGCGGGACCACCAGCACCAGCGGCGGAATGAGCCAGAGCGGCAGGCTCGCCACCAGCGCCGCGAGGGCGACCAGGGTGCAACCGAGCGACCAGGCGAGGCTCTGGACGAAGCCTGCGCCCTCGCGCCGCTCGAGCGTCGGAAAGCGCCGCAGCTCGACCAGCCGCACCATCGCCGGCGTCATCAGCCAGGCGACCAGCACCAGCGAGGCGACGACGCAGACCGGCACCGCCAGGGCGACGATCACCAGGGGTGCGAACACGCTCTGGAAGCCGGCCGCGCCGACCGACGCCAGCCAGGCGAAGAACGAGGCCAGCAGCGACCACTGCTCGAGGGTGCCGCGAACCGCATCGACCGCCGGCTCCCAGAAGTAGTAGCCGAGCAGCGCGACACCGCCGCCGACCACCAGCAGCGGCGCCGACGAAAGCAGGATCACCTTGGGATGCAGGCAGTAGGCAACTGCGCGCCAGAACGCATCGAGCAGAGATCGGGTCATGACGGAAGGCTCACGAACCGGGGAAAAGAGGCATGGGTCGAGTGTAGCGAGCGTGCCAATTCGTAACGGTTTTTCCGCACGGAGCGGACGCCGCACACCCGGCGACGGCTCAGGCCGCGAAGGCGGCTGCCGATAATTTCTCGATGCTGCAGCTGCACTCGACGTCCCTGCTCGTGGCCGCCGCGGCCAGCCTGGCGATCGCCAGCGCGGCAGCGGCGACCATCGGCGTACGCCAGCGCCAGCGCCGCGGCGTCTGGTGGTGGATCGCCGCCAATCTCGGCCTGGCAGGCGCGCTCGCGACCCACGCGCTCGAGGACCAAAACGACCTGCTCGCCCCCATCGCCGCCGTCCTCGGCCTGCAATGGCCGGTCGTCACGCTGGTGGGCATGCGGCGCTATTTCGCGCGCGGCGGCAGCAGCGTTCCCGCCTGGGCCGACTTCGTCGTCCTCGGCAGCTCGCTGCTCGCCGTCCTCGGCGCCTGGTACCTGCCCTGGAGCGAGACGGTGCAGATCCGGCTGCTGGTCGGCGCGATGCTGTTCTCGACCGTGTACGCCGCCCTCGCCCTCTGGCGCCTGGAGGACTTCGCGACGACGCCGATCCTGCATGGCTTGCTCGTCGCCCTGATCGGCAGCGCCACCCTGCAGGCCGCCTGGTGGGCGATCGCCTCGTTCCTGCTCGTGCCCGCGCCGGCGGGCGCAGACCTGAGCCTCGGCGCCTGGCTCGCCCCGGCCATCGTCGCCCTGGTCATGCCGCAGCTCACCCTGGTGATGGCTCACGAGCGCAACGTCGCGCAGCTGCGCGCCTCGCACCGCAAGCTCCGCCACATGGTCGAGGTCGATCCGCTCACCCGCCTGCCCAACCGCCGCCATTTCCACGAGCTCGCCGCCAAGGCGATCCAGCCACAGCAGGAGCTGACGACGGTGCTGGTGTTCGACGTCGACCGGCTGAAGCACATCAACGAGGTGCTCGGCCACCAGATCGGCGACGAGGCGCTGCGCCAGATCGGCACGGTGCTGCGCGAGACCCTGCGCCGGCGCGACGTCGCCGGCCGGCTCGGCGGCGACGAGTTCGCGGCGGTGCTGCCGCGCACCCGCGTCGCCGACGTCGAGGCCGTCATCAACCGCATCAATGCCCGGATCGACGACCGCCAGGTGGCGCCGCGGATCGCCCGCGTCTGCCTCAACGTCGGCGCCACCCAGATGCTCGCCAGCGAGACCCTCGCCGACGCCCTGCGCCGGGCCGAGATCAAGCTCGAGACCGACCGCGACAAGCGGCGCGAAGCCGAAGCGTTGGCCGAGCGCATGGCCGACTCCTTGCCGGCCTCGGAAGTGATGCCCGCCCTGGCGGAGGCGCTGGCCTCGCGCCGCGGCCCGCACTCGGGCGCGGTCGGGCTCGACCTGATGCTGCCCGCCGAGGTCGTCGCCGCCAACGCCCGCTAGTCCAGGCGGCAATTACACGGTCGGGTTCTCGATCTCGGTCACCTGAGCGCGCGCGCCAGGGTGAGGATGGGCCAACCCCGGCGATCGGCCTCCTCGCGCAGTCGAGGGTCGGGATCGACCGCGACGGCCCGGCGCACGATGCGAAGCAGCGGCAGGTCGTTCGCCGAATCGCTGTAGAAAGTCGCCGCCGCCATGGCCGAGGCCGGCAAATTTCGAGCCGAGAGCCACGCCGACAGCCGCTCCACCTTGCCCTCGCGCATGTTCAGGACGCCGGCATTGGCGCCCGTGAACACGCCGTCGGCCTCCTCGAGCTCGGTGGCGATCAGGTCGGGCTCGGCGATCTGCAGAGCCATCGCGATCGGCTCGGTGAGAAACCGGTTGGTCGCCGTCGTCAGCACGACCCGCTCGCCGGCCTCGCGATGGCGGGCCACGAGCGCCCGCGCCGCGCCGCCGATGCGCGGCAGGATCCTCGTCTCCACGAAGCGGGTGCGCAGCGCCAGCCAGCCCGCGCGCGAACGCCCGGCCAGCGTCGATGCGTAGAAGGCGCAGAACTCGGCAGGCGTGATCGTGCCGGCGCGATAGCGCTCGACGATGCTCCGGTTGCGCGCTTCGAAGTCGCCGCGGTCCAGGACGCCCTCGTCCATCAGGAACTCGCACCAGAGCTCGTCGGTGTCGCCGTCGAGCAGCGTCCCGTCGAGGTCGAACAGCGCGAGCTTCAAGGGCTGCGCAGGTGCCAGGCCTTCGGCCGCAGGAAGGTCTGGATGCCGTATCGCGACAGCGTCACGCCGACGCCGGAATCGCCGTGTCCTGACCAGGGCAGGCGCGGGCTGACCCGGTCGCAGCAGTTCCAGTAGACGCTGCCGGCATTCACCTGCGCCAGCAGCTTCGTCGCCCGGGCCTCGTCGCGCGTGTACATGCCGGCGGTGAGGCCGTAGCGGGTGTCGTTCATCAGCGCCAGCGCCTCGGTGTCGTCCTTCACCTTCTGGATGCCGATCAGCGGGCCGAAGCTCTCTTCCTGCATCAGCAGCATGCGGTGGTCGACGTCGGTGAAGACGGTCGGCTCGAACCAGTGGCCCTTCCTCTCGATCCGCTTGCCGCCGGTGCGCAGGGTCGCGCCCTTGGCGACGGCATCGGCCACCTGGGCCTCGAGCACCGCGAGCTGCGGCGCGCGGGTGATGGCGCCGATGTAGGTGCCCTCGGCGGCCGGGTCGCCGACCTTGAAGCCCTTCACCGTGTCGAGGAAGGCGGCGACGAAGGCGTCGTGGATCTTCTCGTGCACGTAGATGCGCTCGACCGAGCAGCAGCTCTGGCCGGTGTTGTACATCGCGCCGTCGGCGAGCGACTCGGCCGCGGCCTTCGGGTCGGCGTCCTCCGCCACGTAGGTCGGGTCCTTGCCGCCGAGCTCGAGTTGCAGCCGGATCATGCGCGGGCCGACCGCTGCGGCGATGCGCGCCCCGGTGGCCGCCGAGCCGGTGAAGAACACGCCGTCGACCTGCTGCTCGATCAGCGCGGCGCCGACCTCGCCGCCGCCGACCAGGGTGATGAACACGTCCGTCGGCACGCCGGCGGCATGGAGCAGCCGATCGATGTGCAGGCCGGTGAGCGTGGCGAACTCGGAGGGCTTGTAGAGAACCGCGTTGCCCGTCAGCAGTGCCGGCACGAAGACGTTGCCGCCGACGAAGTACGGATAGTTCCAGGCCGAGACGTTGGCGACGACGCCGAGCGGCTGCTGGCCGATGCGCTCGCGCATGCCGGCGTCGGCGAACACCTCCTCGTCGGCGGCGGCCCTCTCGACCTCGGCGAGAAAGAAGTCGATCCGGCCGAGGAAGCCGTTCAGCTCGTTGCGCGATTGCGCCAGCGGCTTGCCGACCTCGGCCGTGAGCGTCGCCGCCAGGGTCTCGAGCTCGGCGACGACCGCGGCGCGAAAGGCGACGATCGCGGCCTTGCGCTCGGCCAGCGGCCGCGCCGCCCACGCCGGTTGTGCGGTCCGGGCGCGCGCCGCCTTGGCGGCGACGCTCGCGGCGTCGTCGGCCGGCAGCTCGGCGATCTGCTCGCCGCTGGCAGGGTTGGTGATGCGAAGGACGGAGCTCATGGTTGCCGGGCGGCGCGTGCGGCCGCGAGGAAGTCGTCGAGAAGGGGCCGATCGTCGAGCGTGCCTTCGCCCGCGCGGTGGAACTCGGGATGCCACTGCACCGCGGCCATGAAGGTCGGCCCGGGCTTCCTGATCGCCTCGATCATGCCGTCGCTCGGACAGCGCGCCTCGATCACGAAGCCGGCGGCCAGGTCCTTGATGCCCTGGTGATGGACGCTGTTGACCGTGGCCTGCGGCGTGCCCTCGAAGACCTGGGCCAGATGGGTTCCGGGGACGAACTCGACCTGATGGAGGTTGCGGTCGTAGCTCACCGCATCGCGATGCCGCACCGAGCCCGGCCGGAGCGTATCGATGTCCTGGAGCAGCGTGCCGCCGTGCGCCACGTTCATCACCTGCAGGCCGCGGCAGATGCCGAGCACCGGCTTGCCGCGCACCGCGAAGGCGGCGAGCAACGCGCGTTCGTAGTCGTCGCGCACCCGGTCTCCCTGCCAGCGCTCGTCGAGCGGCGCCTCGCCGTAGCTCGAGGGGGCCATGTCGGAGCCGCCCTCGAGCACCAGGGCGTCGAGCCAGTCGGCGAAGTGGTCGAGGCCGACATCGCCCTTCTGCGTGTCGCCCGCCGGGCTCGGGATCATCACCGCCAGCGCCCCGCTCGACATCACCCAGTGCGCCACCGACTGCTCGACGTACTGCAGCGTCTTGCCGGTGAAGATCGGCCGCTTCGGATCGGCATGGAAGAAGCAGGCCGAGATGCCGACCTTGACCCGTTCGCCGGCGCTCGCCTTCGCGCTCACATGGCCCCCGCGAACAGGCGCTCGAAGTCGCCCGAGGTCACCGGCCGCGGATTGGTCTGGTGGCAGATATCGGCGGTGGCGATGGCGACGAGCTTCGGGATCGCCGCCCGATCGACGCCCGCCTTGGTCAGGTTCGGGGCGATGCCGATCTCCTGCTTCAGCACCCTCAGCCAGGCGAGAAAGCCGGCCGCGCCGCCGCTCACGCCGACGGCGTGCGCCAGCTCGTCGAACTTGTTCGGCACGGCTTCGGCGTTCCAGGCGAGCACGGTGTCGATCATCAGCGCGTTGGCCAGGCCGTGGTGCATGTCGCAGACCGTGCCGAGCGCGTGGGCGCAGGAGTGGACCGCGCCCAGGTCCTTCTGGAAGGCGATCGCGCCCATCATCGAGCTCATCATCATGTCGCCGCGCGCGCCGAGGTTGCCCGGCTCGCGCACCGCCAGCGCCAGCGCCCGGGCGGCGATGCGCGTGCCTTCGAGGGCGATGCCGTCGCACAGCGGGTGGTAGGCCGGCGAAAGGTAGCTCTCGACGTTGTGCGTCAGCGCATCCATGCCGGTGGCCGCGGTCACCCCCGCCGGCAGGCCGACCGTCAGCGCCGGATCGGCGAACACCACCCTGGCCAGGATCTGCGCCGAGAAGACGACCCGCTTGACATGGGTGTCCTCCTCGCTGATGACGCTGCTGCGGCCGACCTCGCTGCCGGTGCCCGAGGTCGTCGGCAGGGCGATGAAGTACGGCAGCGCCTCGCCGATCGGCCGCACCTGCGGATGGTCCCAGACGTACTCCATCACGTCGCCTTCGTGCGTGGCGAGCAGGCCGACGATCTTGGCGACGTCGAGCGCCGCGCCGCCGCCGATGCCGACGACGCAGTCGGCGCCGTGCGCCCGGTACGCGGCGGCGCCGTTCATCACCTGGCTCGCGGTCGGGTTGCCGAACACGCCGGCGTAGACCGAAGGCGCCAGGCCCGCGGCCGAGAGGCTGGCAGCGAACACGCTCAGCAAGGGCAGCGCCGCCAGGCCCTTGTCGGTGACGATCAGCGGCCGCTTCAGGCCGCGCTCCTTCAGGTGCGGGCCGGCGAGCTTGCTCGCGCCCGGGCCGAACTGGATCGTCGTCGGAAAGGAAAAGCGGGTGATGGTCATGTCGGTCCGGTCGGTCGGCTTCGGAACAGGGTAGGCGGAATCAAGGCTGCGCCTGAACGCGCAGCCAGCGCAGCTCGGGCGAGTCGTTCGGCCACTGCACCGCGCGCACGTTCTTCTTCATCGCCCAATTGAGCGTGCGGCGATAGAGCGGGATCGACGGCATCTCGTCGCCGATCAGGCGCAGCACCGTCGCCACCATCGCCCGGCGGCGGGTGAGGTCGGGCTCGACCCGCATCGCGTCGATCAGCACGTCGAGCTTCGGGTTGCTGTAGCGGCCGGCATTGAAGGTGCCGAAGCCGCCCTTGTCGTAGGTGTGGAACAGGCCGTTCAGCGAGCCCCAGGCGTCCATCGTCGGCGTCCAGCCGAATTCGACCAGGCTGACGGTCGCCTGGGTCAGCTTCGGGAAGAATTGGTTGGTCGCCGAGGAGCGCAGCGTGGTGCGGATGCCGACCTGCGTCAGCATTGCCGTCATCGCCTGGCAAACCGCCTCGCGCCAGGCGACGTTGACGCAATCGAGCGTCACCGAGAAGCCGTTCGGGTAGCCGGCCTCGGCCAGCAGCGCCCTCGCCTTCGCCGGATCGAAGGGCAGCCGCTTGTCCAGCTCGGCGAGCGAGCCGTCGACCCGCGGCGACAGGTAGGCACCAGTCGGCAACGCCAGGCCGCGCAACACCTTCTGCACGATCAGGTCGACGTTGACGGCGTGATAGACGGCACGGCGGACGCGAATGTCCTTGAACGGATTCTTGCCCTTGACGTCCGAGCCCTCGAGCTCGTCGCGCGCCAGGTCGAAGACGATGTACTGCTGGCCGAGGTCGGGGCCCTGCATCACGGTCAGCGCGCCCTCGCTCTTCAGCCGCGCCACATCGGGGATCGGCGGGTCGAGCACCATGTCGACCTCGCCCGAGATCAGCGCCGCCAGCCGGGTCGCATCGGAGCGGAGCGCGAGCCAGACGACCTCGTCGACGTTGCCCGAGCGCTTGGTGTCGCTCCAGCCCCACCAGCGTGGATTCTTCTTCAGCACGGTGCGGATGTCGGGCTCGTAGCGGTCGAGCAAGTAGGGACCGGTGCCGTTGGCGTTGCGCACCGCGAAGGTTTCCTGCTTGGCGTTGAAGTCCTGCGCGATCTCGACCTTGTGCGCCTGCGACCAGGTTTTGCTCATCATCGCCAGGCCGATGAATTTTTCGGGCAGCACGGCATCCGGCGCCTCGAGCTGGATCTCGAGCGTCTGCTCGTCGACCTTCTTCGCCGCGAACACGCCCTTGAGCTGGAAGCCGCGCTGCGACGGCGGCGTCATCGCCCGCTGCACCGAGAACACCGCGTCGTCCACCGTGAACGGCGTGCCGTCGTGAAACAGCACGCCCTGGCGCAGCTTGAAGCGCCAGGTCTTGGAATCGACCTGGCTCCACGACACCGCGAGCGAGGGCTCGGTTCTGAACTGCTCGTCGCGATTGACCAGCGAGTCGTAGACCTGGAACGCGATCCGCGAGTGGTAGAGCAGTGCCAACGCATGCGGATCCATGGTCTGCGGATCGAAGGCGGTGGCGATCTTGACCGTGGTCGCCGCGGCGCTCGCCGCCATCGCCAGGCCGACGACAAAGCCGAGGAAGAGCCTCGTCCGGCGCAGCAAGCCGAGGGCAGGTCGTGGGTCGGATCGAGCGGTTGTCATCACGCCCGTCGCCGCATCCATGCCGATTCCCGCCG
>DATCGH010000101.1:0-2750 GCA_036509055.1 Caldimonas sp. | reverse complement strand
TCCGCGGCGGCAAGCTGGCGTACGTGGACACGATCGGCCAGCGCGACCCCGCCAGCCCGGCGGCGATGAGGGTCGACGACATCTTCCGCATCTATTCGATGACCAAGCCGATCGTCAGCGTGGGCGCGCTCATGCTGGTCGAGGAAGGCAAGCTCGTGCTCGAGGCCCCGGTCGCTCGCTACATCCCTTCGTTCGGCGCCGTCCGGGTGGGCGTGGAGAAAACCGACGGCCAGGGGCAGAAGTCGCTCGAGCTCGTCGCGCCGGCGCGGCCGATGACGGTCCTGGACCTCATGCGCCACACCTCCGGACTGACCTACGGATTCTTCGGCGACGGCGCCGTCAAGAAAGCGTATCAGGAGGCCAACATCTCGGCAGGGGGCGACATCAGCAATGCCGATTTCGTCGAGCGGCTGGCCAAGATGCCGCTGGCCTATCAACCGGGCAGCACCTGGGACTACAGCAACTCCACCGACGTTCTCGGCCGTGTGATCGAGGTCGTCTCCGGCCAGACGCTGTCCGGCTACCTGAAGACGCGGCTGCTCGACCCGCTCGGCATGAAGGACACGTCGTTCTACGTTCCCGAGCCCGAGCGCCAGGCCCGCATCGCCGAGCCGTTCGACAACGATCGTTCGATCGGCGTCAACGCGCCGGTGTTCGACCCGCGGCGGGTGCTGGCGATGGAGTCGGGCGGCGGCGGGCTGATGAGCACGGCAGCCGACTACGCGCGGTTCCTGATGATGCTGCGCAACGGCGGTCAACTCGACGGTCGCCGCTATCTCAGCCCGGCCACGCTGGCCTACATGTCAAGCAACCAGCTCAGTGCATCGGTCACCCGCACGGCGCTGTATCTCCCCGGGCCGGGATACGGTTTCGGTCTCGGTGTCGCGGTCCGCACGAGCGCCGGCGAGGCCGCCAACGCGTCGTCGATCGGCGAGCTCACGTGGGGTGGCGCAGGGGGCACGTACTGGTGGCTCGACCCCGGCTACGACTTGTTCGTCGTCTTCATGATGCAGAGCCCGACCCAGCGCGTTCCCTACCGGGCGGTTCTCCGCAACATGATCTACGGCGCCATCACCGAAGCCAAGCTGCCCGCGAGTCGATAGGCGGCGCGCCCGCTGCCGCAGGTGATGCTTGGCCCGCAGCGCGACGGCCGCGGCGGCGAGGCCGATCGGCCACGCCCAGGCGCCGGCATCGAACGCCCAGGCCAGTGCCAGGGCGCCGAGGAACGCCGCCTTGGCCGCCATGCCGTCGAGGTAGCCCCCGAGAAGCTGGAGCATCAGCGGCGCGCCGCCTTGCCGATAGCCGGCGCTGAGGGCGAACATGCCGACCAGCGGGATGGCGGCGACCAGCCCGCAGAGTTGCGGACTGCTGTGGCGAGACAACTCTGTCACCAGCAGCGACATGGCGCCGGCCGCGGCCATCGACAGCCAGGTCCCGGTGCGCTGAGGCGCGCGCCGATGCGGGTCGCTCGCCGGCAGGCGCGGCAGCGCCGCATGCCCGAACAGGATCGCGCAAACGGTCAGCACGGCCACCGTGGCCGGCATCGCCGGCAACGCCGAGGTCAGCGCGACCAGGCCGGCGATCGCCACCCAGGCGAGCACTCCAGCCAGCGCCGCGTGCACCGCCAGCGCCATGCGCGCGAAGCTCGCGCCGAGGAGAACCGTCAGTCCAGTGCCCCACAACGAACCGAGGACGGCCGAGGTGGCATAGCCACCGCCATGCTCCAGCGAGAGCCAGAACAGGGCCGGCACGGAACTGATGGGGACGGCGGCGGCCAGCCCGCCGGCGCGCGGACCTGCCCTGCGAAGCGTCGACAGCAGGAGACCGACGGCGGCGGCGGACAACACGGCATGGGCGAAGCTGGTGGCGGGCATGGCAGTCCCTGGGGCGAGGTGTGAACGGGTGGCGATGGGTCGACAGCGGGTCGGTTTCGACGAGCGCGTGACTGTCCGCGCCGCGCCCGCGCGCGTCATGAAAACGCGCTGAAGCGCTCTCCAATCTTGTGAATCGGCGCGTCTCGGCGCGCTCGACAGGCTGCTAAGCTGACCGTCTCAGCCACGAGTTCGACGCCCCGCCATGAACACGTCTGGGGCTGCTGCGCCGCTGCGCTTCGGCCGTTTCGAACTGCGCCCCGACGAGTGCCGCCTGCTGGTGGACGGCGCGCCGGCTGCGCTCGGTGGCCGCGCGTTCGACCTGCTGCTGACGCTGGCCGAGCGGCCCGGCCAGCTGGTCGGCAAGCACGCGCTGATGGACCTCGTCTGGCCGGGTCTCGTGGTGCAGGAGAACAACCTCGCCGCGCAGGTCAGCGCGTTGCGAAAGGTGGTCGGCGGCGACGTGATCGCGACCATCCCCGGACGCGGCTATCGCTTTGTCGCGCCGCTCGAATCGGCCGCGCCTGCCTCCCCGGCTGCGGCGCCGGGCGCTGCGACGTCGCCGGCGCCGACCCGCGGCGACGGCGCCGCCACCGTCGCCGCAGCGCTGCGCACCCATCTGCCCGCCGAGCTCCCCGCCTTGCTCGGGCGCACCGGCGAGCTGGAGGCGCTGGCCGGGCTGGTCGATCGCCACCGGCTGGTCAGCGTCGTCGGCGCGGGCGGTATTGGCAAGTCCCTGCTCGCGCAGCATCTGCTCGCCGCGCGTCGAGGGACGTATCCGCAAGGCGTGTGCTGGGTCGAGTTGACGCAGGTCGACGAGTCGGCCGCGTTGCCGGGCGCCATCGCGGCCGCACTCGGCATCGAAGCCGGTCACGGCGA
>DATCGH010000100.1:0-2809 GCA_036509055.1 Caldimonas sp. | reverse complement strand
CCGAGGCGCAGCGGGCGGGCCGCCATGCCGACATCGAGAAGGTCCGTGCCGGCGGCATCGAAGCCCTCATTCCCGAGTTGCCCTCGCGCTGGCTGCTGCCAGCACACGCCGCCCGCGCCGACCTGACAACGCTGATGGCGGACATGGCGAGGAGCGTCGGCGCCCGCGGCCAGCGCAACCAGCAGCTCGCCATGCTCGTCCGCCCCGACTCGAACGCCGACCTGGAGCGGCTGCGGCTTCCCGCGCTGGTGCTCTGCGGCGAGCAGGATGCAGCCACGCCGGTCGCCGGGCACGAGGCGATGGCAGCGCGCCTGGCCGGTTCGCGGCTCGAGATCGTTCCGCAGTGCGGCCACCTGTCGACGATCGAGCAGCCCGAGGCGGTGAACCGCATCCTCCTCGACTGGCTGGCAACGACCGGATGACGGTCCGCCGGCCGGGAACTCAGCTCACTCGACGGCCTTGACCATGTCCTCGACCACCTTCTTGGCATCGCCGAAGACCATCATCGTCTTGTCCATGTAGAACAGCTCGTTGTCCAGGCCGGCGTAACCCGCGGCCATCGAGCGCTTGTTGACGATCACGGTCTTGGCCTTGTAGGCCTCGATGATCGGCATGCCGTAGATCGGGCTGCCCTTGGTGTGCGCCGCCGGGTTCACCACGTCGTTGGCGCCGAGGATCACGGCGACGTCGACCTGGCCGAGCTCGCCGTTGATGTCCTCCATCTCGAACACCTGGTCGTACGGCACCTCGGCCTCGGCGAGCAGCACGTTCATGTGCCCCGGCATGCGGCCGGCCACCGGGTGGATCGCGTACTTGACCGACACGCCCTTCTCGATCAGCTTGGTCGCCAGCTCCTTGACCGCGTGCTGGGCGCGCGCCACCGCCAGGCCGTAGCCGGGGACGATCACCACCGTCTCGGCGTTGCCGAGGACGAACGCGGCGTCGTCGGCGCTGCCGCTCTTGACCGGGCGCTGCTCGGTCGCTCCGCTTGCCGCCGGTCCGCCTTCGCCGCCGAATCCGCCGAGGATGACGTTGAAGAACGAGCGGTTCATCGCCTTGCACATGATGTAGCTCAGGATCGCGCCCGAGCTGCCGACCAGCGAGCCGGCGACGATGAGCATGGCGTTGTTGAGCGAGAAGCCGATGCCCGCCGCCGCCCAGCCGGAGTAGCTGTTGAGCATCGACACCACCACCGGCATGTCGGCGCCGCCGATCGGGATGATGATCAGCACGCCGAGCACGAAGGCGATCGCCAGCACCAGGTAGAAGTCGACCCGGCTCTCGGTCAGCGTGTAGCCGACGATCAGGACCAGCATCAGGATCGCCAGCGCCAGGTTCAGCCAGTGCTGGCCGGAGAAGGTGACGGGCGCGCCGCGGAAGACGCGGATCTTCGACTTGCCGGAGAGCTTGCCCCAGGCGATGACCGAGCCGCTGAAGGTGATCGCGCCGATCGCCGCGCCGAGGATCAGCTCGAGCCGGTTGCCGGTGGGAATCGGCTCGACCGCGCCGCCGGCCGCCGGCCGGGCGACGATGCCGAAGGCGTAGGGCTCGACCGCGGCGGCGACGGCGATGAACACCGCCGCCATGCCGATCATGCTGTGGAAGAAGGCGACCAGCTCGGGCATCGCCGTCATCTGCACCGTCTTCGCCCGCCAGGTGCCGTAGCCGCCGCCGACCACCAGGCCGAGCAGGATCCAGCCGAGGCCGACCGCGGGGGCGATGCCGTACGACTCGAACAGCCTGAAGATCAGCGCGCCGGTGGTCAGTGCGGCGATCGCCATGCCGGTCATGCCGAAGACGTTGCCCCGGATCGAGGTCGTCGGGTGGCTGAGGCCCTTCAGCGCCTGGATGAAGCAGACGCTGGCGACCAGGTACAGCAGGGTGGCGAGGTTGAGGCTCATTTCGGCGTGCCCTCGGCGGGAGCGGCGGCCTTCTTGTCCTTCTTCTTGAACATCTCCAGCATCCGCCGGGTCACCAGGAAGCCGCCGAAGACGTTCACCGCGGCGAGCGCCACCGCCAGCACGCCCATGGTCTTGCCGAGCGGCGTCTCGGTGAGCGCGGCGGCGAGCATCGCGCCGACGATGACGATCGCCGAGATCGCGTTGGTCACCGCCATCAGCGGCGTGTGCAGGGCCGGGGTCACGGTCCAGACGACGTGGTAGCCGACGTAGATCGCGAGCACGAAGATGATCAGGTTGATGACGGTGTGGGAGACGACGTCCATGGCTGGGCCTCTTCGATTTCGGTTTACTTGCGCTTGACTTCGCCGCCCTGCGTCATCAGGCAGGCGGCGACGATGTCGTCTTCCATCGGCACGGAAAACGTGCCTTCCTTGCTCAGCACGAGCTTGAGGAAATCGAGCACGTTGCGCGCGTAGAGCGACGATGCATCGGCGCCGACGAGCGCCGCGAGATTGGTCTCGCCGACGATGGTCACGCCATGCGCGACCACGGTCTGGTCGGCGACGCTCAGCGGACAGTTCCCGCCCTTGCCGTCGGGACCCTTGCCGGCCGCCAGGTCGACGATCACCGAGCCCGGCTTCATGCTCTTCACCATCTCCTCGGTGACGAGCACCGGTGCCGCCCGGCCGGGAATCAGCGCGGTCGAGATGACGACGTCGGCCAGCGCCACGCGCTTGGCGACCTCGATCTTCTGCCGGTCGAGCCAACTTTGCGGCATCGGCCGGGCATAGCCGCCGACGCCTTCGGCCGCTTCCTTCTCTTCGGCGGTCTCGTAGGCGACGTCGATGAACTTGCCGCCCAGCGACTCGATCTGTTCCTTGACGCTCGGCCGGACGTCGCTCGCCTCG
>DATCGH010000099.1:0-6986 GCA_036509055.1 Caldimonas sp. | reverse complement strand
CGAGCTCTGCCGGCTCGGCCTCGCCGAAGTGGTGGACGACGAGGTGCGCCTGCTGCGCGAGAGCGTCGTCGCCGGCCGCGACAGCGAGCGCGCCTTCGCCTTCCTCGGCAGCAACGTCGGCGATCACCTGCGGGCCAGCGTTGCCAACGTCCTCGCCGAGACGCCGCCGCACCTGGAGCAGGCGGTGTTCGCCGACGAGCTCTCGGCCGAATCGATCGCCGCCTTCCGCGACATCGCCAAAACGCAGTGGCTGGCGCTGCTCGCCGCCACGGTGCCGAAGCTGCAGGCCCTGGTCGACGCCGAGGCGACGTCGGACCGGCCGCGCGACCGGCGGGTCCGGATCGGCCTCTACACCTATCACGACGCGATGAGCGATCCGCCGACCGCGCCCCGGCCGGCGGTCGCCCCGACGACACAAGCAACGAAGCGCCGCCGCCCGGCGCGAAAGGATCGTTGATGCTTACCAGCCCCCTCTTCGCTCGCGTTCGCGCGCTCGCTTCGTGGCTGCTTGCCGGCGTGCTTGCCGCCGGTTGCGGCGGCGGCGTCGACAGCGGCGGCACCGGCGTCCAGCCGACCTCGTTCGCCAGCGGGCCGATCACCGGCTTCGGCTCGGTGATCGTCAACGCCGTCCACTACGACGACGCCCAAGCCACCGTTCGCGACGGCAGCGGCGCGCTGCGCAGCCGCGACGACCTGCGCCTCGGCATGACGATCGACGTGCGCGGCTCGGCGATCATCGTCGATGCCAATGGTCGGCCGGTGAGCAGCGCGAGCAGCATCGTCTTTGCCAGCGAGATCGTCGGTCCGGTCGCGGCGAACGACCTCGCCGCCAGGACGTTGGCCGTGCTCGGCCAGACCGTCGACATCGCGACCAGCACGGTGTTCGGCGAGTCCCTCGCCGGCGGCCAGGCGGCGCTCGTCGTCGGCACCGTGGTCGAGATCTATGCCACGCTCGACGTCGCCAGCGGCCGCTACGCCGCCACCCGGGTCGAAGCGAAACCGGCAGGTACGACGTACGCGCTGCGCGGCGTCGTCTCCGGCCTCGATACGCTCGCGCGCACTTTCTCCTTCGGCAGCGCGCGCGTCTCCTACCTCGGCGTCGCGGCCGTGCCTTCGACCCTCGCCAACGGCCACTTCGTGCGCGCCACGATCGCCGCCGCGCCGGAGGCTGGCGGCGTGTTGACGGCGACGGCGCTGTCCGACGGTGCGCCGCCGATCGAGGACCACGACGAGGCCAAGCTGGAAGGCCGGGTCAGCGCCTTCACCTCGACCGCCAGCTTCAGCGTCAACGGCACGCCGGTCGACGCGCGCGGCGCCAGCTTCGACGGCGGCAGCGCCGGGCTGGCGCTCGGCGCCCGGGTCGAGGTCGAGGGCACGATCGCCGCCGGGGTGCTGGTGGCGACGAAGGTCAAGGTCGAGCACGAGGATGGAGGCGACGACGAGGAGTTCGAGGTCGCTGGCCCGATCGTTTCGCTGAACACGGCGGCCAAGACCTTCGTCGTGCGCGAGGTCACGGTCAGCTATGCGGGCGAGGTCGATTTCCGCGACGGCACCGCCGCCGACCTCGCCGTCGGCCGCAAGGTCGAGGTGCGCGGCAAGCTCAGCACCGACGGGACGCGGCTGCAGGCCGAGCGGATCGAGTTCGACGATTGAGCCGATCGCCGGAAAAGGACCTGAATTCCGGACAGGTAACGAACTTGCAACATCTTCGCCCGCGAACGTCTTCAGGATGCGCGGGTCGTTGGCGGCAGGTCGGCCGTCGACACGCCATCATCGTTTGCAAAGGAGTTCCCATGTCCCTGCTCAACACCATCGGCGGCGCTCCCGGCGCCTGGGCCACGGCCATCGTCAAGACCAAGGCCTTCGTCCGCGCCGACACCAATGCCGACGCCAACCTCGACAAGGCCGAGCTGCAGGCCGCGTTCGATGCCGTCGCCGCCAAGACCGGCAAGCCCGCGGGCGACGCGGAAGCGGTGATCGCCCGCATCGACCAGAACGGCGACGGCGAGCTCACCCGACGCGAGATCCGCGCCCACCTGCGCGACCTGCGCGACCTGCGCGCGGCGCCGGCGTCGACGGTCGAGCTCGCCCGCCGCGACGGCACCGGCAGCTGACCCGATAGCGAGGCCGGTTCGCCGGCCTTGTCAATAGCATCTCCAATCATCGGCATCGATCCCGATGAGGAGGGTGGCCGCGGTAGTGCAGACTGACCGCCCCTCCCGGAGTGCACGCCATGGCCAACCCGCACGCGCCCTACCACCCGATCATCTACGTGCGCGGCTTCGCCGGCACCCAGGGGGAGATCGAGGACACGGTCGGCGATCCGTACATGGGCTTCAACGTCGGCAGCACCAAGTCGCGCCAGGTGTGGGACGGCAAGATGCGGCGCTTCTACTTCGAGTCGCCGCTGGTGCGGCTGAAGGACGAGCCGATCTGGCGCGACCTCGGGAAAGGTCCCGACCTCACCAACGACCGCTACGACGACGTCTACGTCAACGGCGACGACCTGACCGCGCCCCATCCGGACGACCCGACCCGGCCGCTGCGCTCGGATATCACCCTGCCGTACCAGTCGATCGCGATCCTGCGCTACTACGACGACGCCTCGGCCGACTTCGGCGACGGCAAGGCGCATCCGATCGAGGAGTTCGCCAAGGGCCTGGGCCAGCTGATCCTGCGCCTGCGCGCGCTCGTCTGCCGCAAGAACGGCAAGCATCCGATCCGGCCCGACGAGACGCTCGACAACGGCGTCGCCGAGGCCGACTTCAAGGTCTACCTGGTGGCGCACTCGATGGGCGGGCTGGTGTGCCGCGCCTTCCTGCAGAACGCCAAGCTCGGCGACGCCCAGGCCCGAGCAGCCGTCGACAAGCTCTTCACCTACGCCACGCCGCACAACGGCATCGACCTGCGGGTGGTGCGCAACGTCCCGGGCTGGAGCGCGCTTGGCGAGGCCACCAACTTCAACCGCGAGCGGATGGCCGGCTACCTCGGCCTGCCCAAGAAGACCGAGGTCGTGTCCGAGATCGTCGGCTTCGCGCCCGAGCGCGTGTTCAACCTGGTCGGCACCAACCCCGCCGACTACCTGGCCGCCAAGGGGCTGTCTTCATGGGCGGTGGGCGAGTCCAGCGACGGCCTGGTGCGCATGGACAACGCCACCACCTTCGGCCGGGTCGGCGGCAAGCCGGTCGAATCGCCGCGCGCCTACGCCCATCGCAGCCACTCGGGGCAATACGGCATCGTCAATTCGGAAGAGGGCTTCCAGAATCTGACCCGGTTCCTGTTCGGCTCGGTCCGTGCCGACGGCTGGCTCGACGTGTTCGACGTCACGCTGCCCGAAGAGGTGCAGGCGGCCTACGACAAGGACCACGACTCGGTCCGCGCCTCCTACCGCTTCGAGATCGTCGCCGCCTTGCGCGCCAGCCAGTGGCAGCTGCATCGCCGGGTCGTGCGCGAGAACTCGGCGATCAACCGCACCTACGACGACCTCTTCCCCCTGGATGCTGCCGGCAAGCGGGCTCCCAGCCGGGAGAACAGCCCGCACCTGTTCTCGCTGTTTCTCGACCCGACCAAGAGCCAGAAGCGGCACCAGAGCGTCGCCTTCGCCTTCGACGTGGCGATCCTCGTCCCCGACTATCAGATCGACGGCGTCCTCTGGCTGAAGAAGCACTTCGAGGGCGGCTACCTGGTGCGAAAGCTGATCGTCGTCGAGGCTTTCCGCGACGAGACCACGCCTTCCGGGTGGCGGCTCGAGTACGGCATCCAGAGCGAGACGCCGAACGACACCTCGACCATGGCCAATGCCCGCCTCGAGGGCGGGGCGCTCAAGTTCGAGATCCCGATCGCCTCGCCGGCGAACGCCCGCCCGGGCGTCACCGGCCAGTTGCGCATCGAGATGCGCAACTGGTCCTGAGCCGGTTCGGCCCGAACCGCGCCGGAAAGCCCGCGCCGTCGAGCCGGGGGATGTAACGCGGACGAATCGTCGCTGGTTGCGGACGATCGGCCTAATGGGGGACTTGTTCGCCGCCGCGGCCTCACCGCATCATTTCCCGACCGATTCAACCGAAGGAAAACGGATGCCCCCGATCAGCAGCGAAACCGCCAAGACGCTCGGCGACACCATCAAGATGGTGAAGAGCATCGAGGCCCAGGATGCCAAGATCCAGCCGCAGTACAAGAAGATGTCGGAAGGCCTGAACAACGGCATCGACAACGCCAGCGAGGAGGAGATCTCGCTTTACCGACCGCAGCTCGAGAAGGTCGGCAAGCTGATCGACACCTGCCTCGGCACGATCCAGGGCGCGATCGGGCTGCTCTCCCAGCTGCGCAAGGACGAGGCGCTGATGGAGGCGAAGTTCGACCAGATCGAAAAGCTCGTCAAGTCGGTGGCGGCCAAGCGCAAGAAGCTCGCCGAGCAGTCGGCCGAGGCGCGCAAGCTCGACAGCGAAGCGGACGCGGCGCTGGCCGCGGCGCAGAAGGGGGCGCAGTCGGCCGAGGCCGACCTCAGCGCCCTGCAGGCGGCGGTGGCGAGCTTCATGAAGACGATCGACTACGTCGACGTCGAGACACCGAAGCTCGAGGCCGCGGCGAAGAAGGCCTACGACAAGAAAGACCAGAAGATCCTCACCGACTCGCGCACCAAGCTGATCGATTTCCTCCAGTACAAGACCGGGCCG
Organism: Caldimonas sp.; assembly: GCA_036509055.1. Lineage (GTDB taxonomy): Bacteria > Pseudomonadota > Gammaproteobacteria > Burkholderiales > Burkholderiaceae_C > Schlegelella_A. The sequence goes on along the minus strand of DATCGH010000099.1, from coordinate 2,313 downwards.
AACGCGATGCGGGCACGGATCGAGAAGTACAAGAAACAGTACCCGGACATCACCCGCGAGCAGCGCAACGAGGTGCAGTACATGCTCGACGACCTGCTGCGCGCCGAGGGCACGATGGCCGAGGTCGACAAGAAGATCAAGGAGCTGATGAAGCTCGGCCAGGTGAAGAAGGAGGAAAAGCCCGAGCCGCCCGCCAAGAAGGCGCCGATGGCGTCCGGGGAAGTCGCCAAGGCCGGCAAGGCGCTCGGCATCCAGCCCAAGGACTTTCCGAAGCTGGCCAAGATCCTCAACGAGGAGCCGCGCTTCAAGTGGGCCGACGCCCTGGCCCGGCTCGCGGTCACGCTCAAGCTCCAGGTCACGAACGGCAAGGAGCTGGTGCAGCTTCTCAACAAGGTCGAGTCGATCAAGAAGGCCCAATTGATCGACATCTGAAACTTCCGCCACCTTTCGGCAGAATCGAAGTGATGCCCGCGCCCCTCGTCCAGGCTCTCGCGCGCCGTCGCGGCTGGTTCGCGCTCGCCGCCATCTCGGCGACGGCGCTGTCGGTCGGCTACGCCAGCCTCGAGACGCAGCAGCGCAAGTGGATCTTTCAGGCGGCCCGGGCGCCCGAGTCGACGCCCGCCCAGCTCGAGCAGGCGGCGCGGGCCGGCGGGATGGAAAGCGTCTGGATCGAGCACCTGTCGCCGACCACCGGCCGGCCGATCCGCCTGCACGGGCTCTGGGCCGCGCACCCCGATCCGCACGCGCCCGTGCTGCTTTATCTGCACGGCGCCCGGCGCGACGTCGGCCGCAGCACCTTCCGGGTGGAGCAGATGCGCGAGCTCGGCTTCTCGGTCCTCGCCGTCGACTACCGCGGCTTCGGCAACAGCACCGACGAGCTGCCGTCCGAGACGGGCGTGGTCGAAGACGCCGAGGCGGCCTGGCGCTGGCTCGCCGAGCACCGCCCGGGGCAGCCGCGCTACCTCTTCGGCCATTCGCTCGGCGGCGCGATCGCGGTGCAGCTCGCCGCGCGGCTCGCCGACGCCGCGCCCGCGGAGACGCCTCAGGGGGTGATCGTCGAGGGCACCTTCACCTCGATCGGCGACATGTTCGGCACCTTCAAGTGGGGCTGGCTGCCGGTCTCGATGCTGATCACCGAGCGCTTCGATTCGCTCGCCGCGGTGCCGCGGATCAAGTCGCCGCTGATGATCGTCCATGGCAGCGACGATGCGCTGGTGCCGTCGCGCTTCGGCCAGAGGCTGTACGAGCAGGCCACCGTCGCCAAGCGCTTCGTCCTGATCGAGGGCGGCACGCACTCCACCACCACCTGGCGCGGCGCCGAGCAGTACCGCGCGGCGCTGCGCGAGTTCTTCGGCCTCGGCCGGTCCGGCTGAGCCGGCGCGGGCCCGGCGACGCCGTCAGCCGGGCATGACGAGCGCGGGCGTCGCCACGGGCTCCGGGCGAGCCCGGTTGCGCGACCGGTGCATCGTCGGCACCAGCCAGCCGATGCACGCGCCGACCGCCACGGCGGTACCGACCATGCGCGGCGCCGCGTCGCTCAGCCGCGCTGCCATCTCCGGCGACACGCCGGCCAGCAGCTGCAACACGCTCCACTGCAACAGGCCGAGCGCCACCGCCATCGACACCGCCTCGACGGCGCGCAGGCGCAGCCGGCCGGCCGGATCGGCGGGCTCCCTGTCATCGGCGGTCCAGGCGACCGCGACCGTGATGAAGAAGGTCATCAGCAGCCAGGGCCAGCGATCGAGCGACGTCGCCCAAGCCTCCTGGAAGGCCCCCGGCGTCGACAGCGACTGGAAGATGTTGCCGGACTTGTCGAAGACGAAGCGGAACACCAGCGAGACCACGAACGACGCGGCCGCAGCGATGACGCCCGAGACGGCATAGGCGGCAAACGGCCGCTCGCCGCCGGGCTGACGGGCGGCGAACGGCCACACCGACTTGGGATAGATCGCAGCGACGATCGCGATCGCGTAGACGATCGGCACCGTGACCAGAATGCGCAGGTTCTGCGGCAGCGGCAGCGGGTCGATGAAGCGGCGCATCATCAGCGGCACGAACAGCATCGCCAGGAACACCAGCCCGGCGACCAGGACGACGTCGTGCGAGGTCAGCGGCCCGCGCGTCGCCGGCAAACCGGCGAAGCCGAGCTGGGCGAGGGCGTCGCGGCGCCGCGTGTGGTTCCATGCGCCCTCGAGGACGCCGCCGCTGATGAAGTTGCAGAGCGAATCCTGCAGCGCCGACAGCTCCGAGTCGAAGACCTTGCGCGAATGCGCGACCAGCCGGGATTCGCTGTCGCCGTCGAGTTCGCTCAAA
>DATCGH010000098.1:0-8118 GCA_036509055.1 Caldimonas sp. | reverse complement strand
GGCACCGGCGCGCTGTCGTTCGAGGCGATGTGCAACGCGCTGCGCAAGCTGCCGGCGAAAAGCGTCGTTCTCCTTCACGCCTGCTGTCACAACCCCACGGGGGTGGACCTGACCCGGGCCCAGTGGGATGCGCTCATCCCGCTGCTCGCCGAGGGCGAGCTCCTCCCCTATCTCGACCTCGCCTACCAGGGCTTCGGCGACGGCATCGCCGAGGACGCCTACGCGGTGCGGGCCCTGGCCGCAGCCCGCGGCAAGGACGGCCGGCCGATGTCGTTCGTGGTCGCGAACTCGTTCTCCAAGAGCATGAGCCTCTACGGCGAACGCTGCGGCGCGCTCAGCGTCGTCTGCGCCGACGCGGCGGAGGCGGTGAACGTCCTCGGCCAGCTCAAGTTCACGGTGCGCCGCAACTATTCGAGCCCGCCGATCCACGGCGGCCAGCTCGTCGCGGCGGTGCTCGGCGAACCGGCGCTGCGGGCGACCTGGGAGCAGGAGCTGGCGGCGATGCGCGAGCGGATCAAGGCGATGCGCCAGGTGCTGCACGCGACCCTGAAGGCGAAGATGCCGAAGCGCGACTTCGGCTATTTCCTCAGCCAGCGCGGCATGTTCAGCTACACCGGCCTGAACCCGGCGCAGGTCGACCGGCTGCGCGAGGAGTTCGCGGTCTACCTGGTGCGCTCGGGGCGCCTGTGCGTCGCTGGCCTCAACACCGGCAACGTCGAGGCCACCGGGCTGGCGATGGCGGCGGTGCTCGACGGCTGACGGCCGTCGTCGGGAGCGACGCGAACGCTCCCTCGTCGCCGCAGTGCTTCGCCGCCCTCAGGACGACGCTCTGCCGAAGCGCCGCGCCGCATGCAGCGCCAGGCCGCTGGCGACGCTGGCGAAGCGGTCGCCGCGCACCGGCCGCGCCGCCGGAAAGGCCTGCTGCAGCCGCTCCGTCAGCAGGCGCAGGCCGGTGGACCCGCCGGTGAAATAGAGCGCGTCGATCTCGCCCGGCGCCAGCCCGGCCTGGGCGGCGGTCTCGCGCGCGGCGGCGACGATCCGGTCGAGGTCGGGCTCGAGCGCGCCCCGGGCGCCAGTCTCGTCGAAGCCGGCGCTCAGCCCCGGCTCGACCGGGTCGAGCGAAATCGCCGTCGCGCCGCCTTCGGCCACCGTGATCTTGGCGGCCTCGGAGCGGGCGAGCAGCTCGTGGCCAAGGCGCTGGTCGACGACGCTCATCAGCCGCCGATGCTGCGCCGGGTCGGCGTAGAACGAGCGCATGCCGCGCAGCTCGGCGACCCGGAGCGGGTTGTAGACGGTATTGATCAGGTGCCAGGTCGCGAGGTCGAAGTAGACCGCGCTCGGCACCTCGCGCGCCGGCTGCTCGGCGGTGGCGACGCCGAAGGCGCGGTAGCCGAGGAGCGGCAGCACGCTCGCCAGCTCGACCCGGCGGTCGAAGTCGGTGCCGGCAACGTGGACGCCGTGGTTGGCGAGGATGTCGGCCTTGCGCTCGACCTGCCGCGCCCGGCCGGGCCCGACCCGGACGATCGAGAAGTCCGAGGTGCCGCCGCCGATGTCGGCAACCAGCACCTTCTCCTCGCCGCGCACCCCCTGCTCGTAGTCGAAGGCGGCGGCGATCGGCTCGTACTGGAACTCGACCTCGCGAAAGCCGGCACGCAGGGCGGCGCTGCGCAGCGCCCGCTCGGCCTGGGCGTCGCGCTCGGGGTCGTCGTCGACGAAGAACACCGGCCGGCCGAGCATCGCCCGGCCGATGGCCACGCCCGCCTCGGCCTCTGCCCGGCGCCTGAGGTGCGCCAGGTAGGTGGCGACGATGTCGAGGTAGCGGACGGCACGGCCGCCGCCGATGTCGGTGGTCTGCTCGATCAGCGAGCTGCCGAGGATGCTCTTCATCGAGCGCATCAGCCGCCCGTCGATGCCGTCGACATAGGCCGAGACCGCGGCGCGGCCGAACTCGCACTGCGGCTGGCCGTGCAGGCCGCCGTCGGCGGCGTAGAACACCGCGGTCGGCATCGTCCGCTGGCCGGGCTCGAGCTCGACCAGGCGCATCGCCGATGCCGCATGGCCCGGCGAGCCGCCGGGCGCGGCAATGGCGATCGCCGAATTCGAGGTGCCGAAGTCGATGGCGCAGTAACCCGGTGCAGCAGCGGTCATCCGGAGAGGCTATCCTTTTCCCCTTCGGTCCACGACGAGAGGCTCCCGCATGAAGGCACCGCTCCTGCGCATCCTGCTGGCCCCGCTGCTCATCCTGCTTGCCGCCGCGAGCTTCGCGGTGGACATGTCTGCTCCGGCCAACGACAAGCTGAGCGCCGCGCGCGCCAAGATCGCCGCCAAGGACTGGCCCGGCGCGGTCGAGGAGCTGAAGCGGGTCAACGATCCGGCGAGCGCCGACTGGAACAACCTGATGGGCTACAGCCTGCGCAAGACCGGCGCGGCCAACGCCAGCGAATCCGAGCGCTTCTACAACGAGGCGCTGCGCATCGATCCCAAGCACAAGGGCGCGCTCGAATATTCGGGCGAGCTCTACCTCATGATGGGCAACCTGCCGGCGGCCGAACAACGCCTGGCCGCGCTCGACAAGGCCTGCTTCCTGCCGTGCAGCGAGCACAAGGACCTGAAGAACGCCGTCGCCAAGTACAAGGCGAACGGCAACAAATACGACGGCGACTGGTAAACCGGCCGGCTTCCTGTCGCGTTGCTCCGGAGAGCGAGAACTACTGCGCTTTCCGGGCGTTGACTCGCCCACCGGCCGCCGTCGCGGCGGCCGACACTGGCCGCAGTCGATCGCGCGAGGTGCGAAAGCCGATGAACCTTCTTGCCGGGGCCCGCTGGTTGCTCACGCTGGGATCGCATCGCGCGAGCCGGCGGCACGGCAGTGACCCGGCCGACATGGGCACGGCCTTCGGCCTTGACGCCATCACCACCCTCGAGCCGGAATCGCACGGCGAATCGCCGCTCGGCGACGACGCGCCCCCGCCCTCGCGCTTCGAGCTGCGCCTGCACCGGCGCTCGACCCTCTAGCCTCGGCGCCCGCGCCGCCCGAAGCTGCGCTCAGACTTCCAGGATCAGCAGCGGCGCATGCCCTTCGGCCTCGCCGCGCCACTCGTGGCCGCGGGCGTTGCAGACGACCCGGGTCGAGCCGCCGGCACGCGCGACCCGGTAGTCGTGGCGGCAGTGGAGATGGCCGTGGATCCACAGGTCGGCGCGCGGGATCAGGTCGTCGTCGGCATTGCAGAAGCTGGCGGTGCCGCTGCGCTCGCCGTAGCGCGGATCGGCGCTCCTCAGGCTGGGCGCGAAGTGGGTGATGACGACCGTCCGCGCCCATTCGCCCGGCGGGCGCATCAGCTCGGCCTCGAGCCAGGCGCGACAGGCCAGACCCTCGTCGCGGATCGCCTCGGCATCGAGCGGCCGCCCGCCCCGGGTCGCCCGCATCAGGTTGGCGAAGTAGCCGCCGGCGCGCATCGCCTTCGGCCGGCCGGCGGCGCCGAACAGGTCGAAATCGCACCAGCGGGTGGTGGCGACCAGGCGGATGCGCCGGCCGCGGTCGTCGGCCACGACCCGGCTTTCGCATTCGAGCAGGGTGATGCCGAGCGCCTCGCAGCGGCTGCGCAAGGCCGGCCAGGCGCTCTCCAGGTCGCGGCCGTCGAACTCGTGGTTGCCGGCGACGAACACCACCGGCTGCGGCCAGCCGGCGAAGCGCTCGAGCGCCTGCCATTCGCTGTCGATGTCGCCGGCAAGGATCAGCAGCTCAGCGCCTGGCGCCGGCTGCGGGTCGAACTGCTCGGTTTCGAGATGGAGGTCGGACAGGAGCTGCAGCCGCATCTCAGCAGCCGCGCTTGAGCGGGCGCGTCACGGCGGGGCGGCGCCGGCGCCGTGGCAGACCTTGTACTTGCGGCCGCTGCCGCAGGGGCAGGGGTCGTTGCGGCCCACCTTGGGCGCGGCCCGGCGCACCGTCTCGACCTGGTAGCGCGACGGTGCCGTCAGGTCGTAGAGCTCGGCGACGCAAACGATCAGCTCCTCGATCGCCGCATCGAGGGTGGTAAGCGGCCGCTCCTTGGCGAGCAGCGCGGCCGTGGCTTCCTCATCTTCGCCTTCGGCCGGCAGGAAGCGGTAGAGCCGGGTCAGCGTCGTCGCCACCGCGTCGTCGTCGAGGGCGTAGAGCCCGGGAAGGATGCTGGCGGCGAATTCGAAGCCCGCCACCCACGGAAGCACCGCCCGGGTGATCGGGTCGAGCGGCGGCTCGTCCGGCGCTTCGGCCTCGACCGTGTCGTCGGGCTCGAGGATCAACGGATCGAAGCCGCCGAACTCGGCCAGCGACCGGTTCATCGCCGCCTGACGGCGGCCGATCAGCTCCCGGGCGCGCACCTGCTCCGGGCCGGGCTCGGACTCGCCCCAGCGATGGCCGCCGGCGTCGAACACGTATGGCAGCCAGCGCTCGGCGTCGATCAGCTCGGGCTGTACCAGCACGCCGGCGATGAAGCCGTCGAGCATCACCGCATCGAGTGGCTCGAGCGGCTCGGGTATGGCGGCGAGCAGCGCGTCGAGCTCGGCGAACTCGGTGTCGCTCAGGTCCTGGGCCGAGGCGGGCGGCGGCGGGCGCGACGGCGGCGCCGAATCGTACGTGGCCACGCCTCGGCGGGTCTCAGCCGGCGAGGCGCGCCGCGATCCGCCGGCGCACCTGCGGCAGCTCGTCGGGCAGTCGGTTCGCGAGCTGCTTGAAGAGCGCGTCGTGGAGCTCGAGCTCGCCGCTCCAGCTGGCGGCGTCGAGGTCGGTGACGAGGTCGAAGCGGGCGCGGTCGAAGTCGAGGCCGGACCAGTCGATGTCCTCGTAGCGCGGGGTGGTGCCGAAGGCCGTCAGCTCGCCGCCGGCGCTGCCCTCGACCCGGTGCACGATCCACTCGAGCACCCGCATGTTCTCGCCATAGCCGGGCCAGACGAACTTGCCGTCGGCGCCCTTCCTGAACCAGTTGACGCAGAAGATTTTCGGCAGCCGGGCGCCGCGGGCCTGCAGCGTCGCCCCGAGATCGAGCCAGTGACGGAAGTACTCACTCATGTTGTAGCCGGTGAACGGCAACATGGCAAAGGGATCGCGCCGGACCACGCCCTGGGCGCCGGTGGCGGCCGCGGTGGTCTCGGAGCCCATGGTCGCGGCCATGTAGACGCCTTCGGTCCAGTCGCGCGCCTCGGTCACCAGGGGCACGGTGGTCGAGCGGCGGCCGCCGAAGATGAAGGCGTCGATCGGCACGCCGCCGGGCGAATCCCAGGCCGCGTCGAGGGCCGGGTTGTTGGTGGCAGCAACGGTGAAGCGGGCGTTCGGATGGGCCGCCTTGGCACCCGTCTGGCGCGCGATCTCGGGCGTCCAGTCCTGGCCCTGCCAGTCGATCAGGTGCGCCGGCGGGGTGGCGGTCATGCCTTCCCACCAGACATCGCCCTCGTCGGTGAGGGCGACGTTGGTGAAGATCGCATCGCGCTTCAGGCTCGCCATGCAGTTCGGATTGGTCCGCTCGTTGGTCCCGGGGGCGACGCCGAAGTAGCCGGCCTCGGGGTTGATGGCGTGCAGCCGCCCGTCGCGGCCCGGCTTGATCCAGGCGATGTCGTCGCCGATCGTCGTCACCTTCCAGCCGCCGAGCGCCGGCGGCGGGATCAGCATCGCGAAGTTGGTCTTGCCGCAGGCGCTGGGGAAGGCGGCGGCGACGTGGTGCTTCCTGCCCTCGGGCGAGGTGACGCCGAGGATCAGCATGTGCTCGGCCAGCCAGCCCGGGTTGCCCGATGCCTTGTCGGCCGCGGCCCGGCCCATGACCGAGGCGATGCGCAGGGCGAAGCACTTCTTGCCGAGCAGGGCGTTGCCGCCGTAGCCCGAGCCGTAGCTCCAGATCTCCTGCGTTTCCGGGTAGTGGACGATGTACTTGGTGGCATTGCACGGCCAGGCCACGTCCTTCTCGCCCGGGGCGAGGGGCGCGCCGACCGAGTGCATGCAGGGCACGAAATGGCCATCGGCGCCGAGCACGTCGAGCACGTCCTTGCCCATCCGCGTCATCAGCTTCATGTTGACGGCGACATAGGCGCTGTCGCTCAGCTCGACGCCGATGTGCGCGATCTCCGAGCCGAGCGGACCCATCGAGAACGGCACGACGTACATCGTGCGGCCGCGCATCGCGCCGCGAAAGAGCGGCGGCGTGCCGTCGGCCTGGCCGGTCTGCAGCAGGGCGCGCATCGCCGCCGGCGCCATCCAGTTGTTGGTCGGGCCGGCGTCTTCCTCGCGCTCGGAGCAGATGTAGGTGCGGTCTTCGACCCGGGCGACGTCGCTGGCGGCACTTCGCGCCAGGAAGCTGTGCGGGCGCAGCTCCGGGTTGAGCTTCATCAGCGTGCCGGCGGCGACGAGCTGGGCGCACAGCCGGTCGTACTCGGCATCGCTGCCGTCGCACCAGTAGACGTCACGGGCTTCGGTCAGCGCCGCCATGTCGCGCACCCATTCGATGAGCTTGCGATGGCGGACAGAAGCCGGCGGATTTACCGCCGGGCCGTGCACGAGAGGTCGGTTCATGGAGATTCCCAATGGTCAAAGAAAAATCCGGGGCGCGGCTTCACCGGGCGGCGTGGCGGCAGCGGCGAGTCGAGGCGCGTTGATGGGTGGGGGCAGGCGTCGCGGTCGGGGGCGGATCTAGACGCTCTTGGCACGTGGCGGACCCTGCCGAGTCTGCTCTTTGGAGTGGCAGGAGTGTAGCCCCCGGACAAAGGGGGCCCGGCGCCGCGTATCCGCTTCGTCGCCGCAATAATCGGCCGATGCTTCGCCGCCGCCTGCTCGCCGCCGGCCTCGCCCTCGCCGCCTCGCCGGCGGCACGGGCGCAGAAGTCCCCCGGCACCGGCCCGCTCCGGCTCGGCATCGACCACGCCCTGGTGGAATCGCGCCTCGGCCTCAGCCTGCAGACGGCGTTCAGCGCCGACACCGGCATCGCCGTCAAGCTGGTCGCCGGCCCGGCGCTGGCGGTGCTGGAGGCGACCAAGGAGGGCGAGCTCGACGCGGCGCTCACCAACGCCCCGGCGGCGGAGGCGAGCCTCGAGCAGCAGGCCCTGGTGCATGACCGCCGGCCGATCGCCGCCGGCGAATTCGTGCTCGTCGGGCCGGCGCCGGCGAAGGGCAAAGGGAAAACCCAGGCTCCGGTCGGCCGCAGCGTGGTCGAGGCGCTCGTCCGGATCCGCGATCTCGCCGTCGCCGCGCCGGACAGCCTGGTCTTTCTCTCGGCGGGCGACGGCTCCGGGACCCATGTCGCCGAGCAGGCGCTCTGGCGGGCCGCCGGAATCGCCCCGGCGGCGCCCTGGTACGTGAACGCCGGTGGCTCATCCGGCTTCGCCGCCAAGGTCCGGGCCCGCGGCGCCTATGCCGTGGTCGAGCGCGGCGCCTGGTCGGTGGCCGGCGGCGGGCTGTCGGTGCTGGTCGACGGCGACCCGCTGCTCGCCGAATCGGTGCACGCCATGCGTTCCTTCCGTGCCACCCATCCGGCCGGCAGGATTTTCATCGCCTGGATCAGCGGCGGGCGCGGCCATGCGGTGGTGGCATCGCACCGCGGCTACCGGCGGCCCGGCTGAGGCCGACGTGGCGACCAAGAGCGGAACGCTCCTCAGCCTCAACGTCGCCCGCGCCACGCCGGTGACGATCAACGGCCGCAGGGTGATGACCGCGATCGGCAAGCGCGCGGTCGAGGGCGAGCGCGCGGTGCTGCCGCTCGGTATCGAGGGCGACGAGCAGGCCGATCTCTCGGTGCACGGCGGCCTGGGCAAGGCCGTCTACGCCTATCCGAGCGAGCACTACCCCTTCTGGAGGACGGTGCGCGCCCAGGCCCAGGTCGCGCTCTGGGACGAGGAGCTGCCGTTCGGCGCGCTGGGCGAGAACCTGACGCTGCAGGGCGTGGCCGAGAACGAGCTCTGGATCGGCGACGTGTTGCGCTTCCCGGCCTGCCATCTCGCCGTCAGCGAGCCGCGCTTTCCCTGCTTCAAGTTCAACGCGGCGATGGGCTTCAAGCATGCCGCCAAGCTGATGGTCGAGAGCGCCTGGTGCGGCACCTACCTGGCGGTGCGCGTGCCGGGGACGATCGCTGCGGGCCAGACCTTCACCGTGGTGCCGGG
>DATCGH010000097.1:0-6710 GCA_036509055.1 Caldimonas sp. | reverse complement strand
CGGCGGGGCGAGCGCGCTGCCGGTGCCGCTCTCGTTCGGCGTGCCGATGCTCGCCGCGGTGGTCGCCGGCGGCATCTGGGGCGCGATCGCCGGCGTGCTCAAGGCGAAGGCGGGAACCAACGAGGTCATCAGCACCTTGCTGCTGTCGTTCGTCGCCGTCTGGATCCTCTACGGCTCGGTGCAGAGCGAGGCCCTGCTGCGCCAGCCGATGACCAACACCGCGACCCTGCCCGAGTCGCTGGAGATTCCCGACCCGACCAAGCTGCCGCTCCTCAGCGCCAACGCCGACACGCCCTTGCATATCGGGCTGCTGATCGCGCTCGCGATCGCCCTCGTCACCGCCGTCGCCCTCGACCGCAGCGTCTGGGGCTTGCGCCTGCGGGCGATCGGCCTCAATCCGGTCGCGGCTCGCCGCGCCGGCATGCGGATCGCGCCGGCGATCGTTCTGGTCCTGTTTCTCGCGGGCGCGCTCGGCGGCCTGGCCGGCGCCTTCATGCTGCAAGGCGACCAGGGCAGCCTGAAGGCCCGGTTCTCCTCGGGCTACGGCTTCGACGGTCTCGTCGTCGGCCTGCTCGCCCGCGGCTCGGTGCCCGGCGTGCTGGCCGCCGCGGCGCTGTTCGGCTTCCTGCGTTCCGGGGGCATCAACATGGAGCTCGAGGCCGGCGTGCCGAGCGCCGTGGTGCTGGTGATCCAGGGCCTGATCATCCTCATGCTCGCCGGCACCGCCTTCTGGATCGACAGCCGCAAGGAAGGCACGCGATGACCGACGAGATGGCCGCGGTGTTCGTGGGCTCGAGCCTGCGCCTGGGCATGCCCCTGATGCTCGCGGCCACCGGCGAGCTGGTGAGCGAGCGCGCCGGCGTGCTCAACATGAGCGTCGAGGGGATGATGCTCACCGGCGCCTTCGGCGGGGCGATCGGCGCCTGGGCCACGGGCAGCCCGATGCTGGGGCTGGCGATCGGGCTCATCGCGGTGCTGCCGGTGGCCCTGCTGCAGGCCTGGCTCAGCATCACGCTGCGCGCCAATCAGATCGTCACCGGCATCGGCATCAACATCCTGGTGCTCGGCGGCACGACGGTCGCGTACCGCGAGATCCTCGGGCGCCACAACCGCACCGAGATCCCCGGCCTGGCGCGCTGGTCGCCGCCAGGCCTCGGCGACATCGCGGTCTGGGGCGATGCCGTCTTCCGCCAGACCTGGCTGCTCTATGCCGGGCTGGTGCTGGTCGTGCTCGCCGCCTGGGTGCTGCGCGACACCGCGGTCGGCCTGGCGGTGCGCGCGGTCGGCTCGGAGCCGCGGGCGGTCGACAAGTCGGGCCTCTCGGTCACCCGGGTGCGCTACGGCGCCGTGATCTTCACCGGCCTGATGTCGGCGCTCGCGGGCTGCTTCCTGTCGATCGGCGACATCCACACCTTCACCGAAGGCATGACCAACGGCGCCGGCTACCTCGCCCTGGCGGCGGTGATCTTCGGTAACTGGAAGATCGGCCGCACGGTGCTCGCGTGCCTCTTCTTCGGCGCGGCGACGGCGCTGCAGTTCCAGCTTCCGGCCATGGGCGTGAACGTGCCGACGGCGCTCCTGATCATGCTGCCCTACCTGATGGCGCTGGTGGCGGTCGGCGGGCTCGTCGGCCGGCAGACGGCACCGCCGTACCTCACACGGGCCTACGTCCGATGAGCGCGCTGTGGGAAGGGGCGCAGAAGGTGAGCTTCGAGGTCGACGTCTGAGGAGGACACGAGCGATGAGCGAGCGCGATGATTTCCTGCATCCCCTCGGCACGTCGCCGCAGACCCGCTGGCTCGCGGGCAAGAATCGGGTCGACATGGCGACGCCGGCACCGCCGCCACGGCCGCTCACCCTCGCCACCACGCCGCAGCACGTCACCCTCGACCTCGGGCGGACCGTGCTCATGGTCATCGACATGCAGAACGACTTCTGCGCCGGCGGCGGCTGGGTCGACCATCTCGGCCTCGACTACGCGCCCGACCGCTCGCCGATCGCGCCCCTGCAGCGCCTGCTGCCCGCCTGGCGCGCCGCGGGCGGGGCGGTGGTGTGGGTCAACTGGGGCAACCGGCCCGACCTCGCCAACATGCCGCCCAACCAGCATCACCTCTACAAGCCGGAAGGGCAGGGCATCGGCCTCGGCGACCCCTTGCCCGGCCACGGCGCACGCGTGCTCGAGAAGGACAGCTGGGCCGCCGCGGTGGTCGACGAGCTGGAGATCGCGCCCGCCGACATTCGCGTCGACAAGTACCGCATCAGCGGCTTCTGGGACACGCCGCTCGATTCGATCCTGCGCAACCTCGGCACCCGCACGATCCTCTTCGCCGGCGTCAACACCGACCAGTGCGTGCTGTGCACCCTCACCGACGCGAACTTCCTCGGCTACGGCTGCGTGCTGCTCGAAGACTGCTGCGCCACCACCTCGCCCGCGTTCTGCACCGAGGCGACCGTGTGGAACGTTCGCAAGTGCTTCGGCTTCGTCACCGATTCGCACGAGGTGCTCCACCGGCTGGCGTGAGGATCACGGCAGGGCGGGGTGTCGCTTACTATTCCCTCGCCCATTGCGGAGCGAGGGAAGCATGCAGTCTCTGAACCCTTCAGCCATCGGGAGCTGGCACGCCCACGTGTACTTCGATGCGCCCAGCCGGGAGGCGGCCCGGGCCTTGCGCGACACCATCGAAGCCGAGATGGCGGGTCGGATGGAGATGGGGCGCTTTCACGAGAGGCCGGTCGGCCCGCATCCGATGTGGAGCTACCAGCTCGCGTTTTCCCCGGCCGACTTCCCTTTCGTCGTGAGCTGGCTGGCGCTGAACCACGTCGAGCTGGATGTCTTCATCCATCCCAACACCGGCGACGAGCTGCGCGACCATCGGGACTGTGCGCTCTGGCTGGGCAAGTCCTACGCGCTGAACCTGGCGGCCTTGGCGGAGTGACTGTCCGGAAGGTTCCAGGTTCGACTGGATGTCCTGCTCGCAAACAGCAAGGTCACGAGGGCGGTCGCGGCGGCGGCAACGCAAATATCGTGCTCCAATTCGCTAGGGAGCGGAGAACGGCTTGCTAGGCATTTGACCAGATGGTTCAATCCGGCGTACCCCACCGCCTGGTGCCGACGAGCATGACTTCCGAGCGTTCCGACAGCATTCCGGCCTCCGCCGCGCCGGTTGGCGGCACGGTCGCACGCCGCCACATCCGCCTCACTTCGCACAGCGGCGGTTTCGGCGCGCTGCCGATCGTCTGGGGCGCGCCGAGCGCGCTGGAGCGTGGGCCGATCGTCGCGACCACGACGACGCGTGCGCACCGCAACGTGATCGGCACGCATTCCGGCTCGTACAGCGTCTACCGCGCCCTGGCCGTCGCCTCCGGAGCGCTCAAGGCAGCGCACAAGGCCGACCTCACCGACACCGCGCCGACCGACACGATCGGCCCGTATCCGTCGTGGAGCGAGCCGGGGCGGATTGTCAGCATCGACCCGTGGGGCGCTGTCGTCGCCCAGGCTTACGCGGCCGAGATGGCAGCGGGGTACGACATCCGGCCGACCATTGCCGTGACCAAGGCGCACGTCATCCTGCCCGAGGTGATCGAGGCGATCCTCAGCCGCCGGCTGGTCGCCGATGGCCGCGTCCTCACCGCCGGCGGCGCGGCGCTGGTCACCAAGGTGGCGGTCGAGCCGGTCTGGTACCTGCCCGGCATCGCTGCACGCTTCGGCTGCTCGGAGAACGAGCTGCGCCGGGTGCTGTTCGAAGAGACCGGCGGCATGTACCCCGAGCTCGTGACGCGCTCCGACCTCGAGGTGTTCCTGCCGCCGATCGGCGGCCAGACCGTCTACATCTTCGGCCGCCCGCAGGACCTCGCCGATCCGTCGGTCGAGCTCACGGCGCGGGTGCACGACGAGTGCAACGGCTCCGACGTCTTCGGCTCCGACATCTGCACCTGCCGGCCCTACCTCACCCACGCCATCGAGGAGTGCATCCAGGGCGCGCAGCGCGGCGGCGTCGGCCTGATCTCGTACTCGCGCAAGGAAGGCCGGGCGCTCGGCGAGGTCACCAAGTTCCTGGTCTACAACGCGAGGAAGCGCCAGGAGGGCGGCGACACCGCGGCGCGCTACTTCGCCCGCACCGAATGCGTCGCCGGCGTGCAGGACATGCGTTTCCAGGAGCTCATGCCCGATGTGCTGCAGTGGCTCGGGGTGAAGAAGATCCACCGCCTGGTGTCGATGAGCAACATGAAATACGACGCGATCACCGCGTCCGGCATCGAGGTCGGCACGCGGGTGAACATCCCCGATGCGCTGATCCCCGCGGACGCTCGCGTCGAGATGGACGCGAAGATGGCCGCCGGTTACTTCACGCCGGGCGCCGTGCCCGACGCCGCCGAACTGGCCAAGGCCAAAGGCCGCGGCTTCGGCGGGAGCGGAGCGAGTTGACCGAGGCGGTCGCCCTGTTGCGCACCACGGTCGCGGTGCGCGAGCGCGCCGGCTTGCTGCTGGCGAGGGCACGCGAAGGCGGCTCGGCCGAATTCGTCGTCGACGATTCCCGGCTCGACGGCGCTGCGGCCGAAGTGGCGGCGGTGACGCGCGCCCGCTATCCGTCGCTCGAGATCCCGTACCACAGCCGCTGGCGCCACTTCGAGGCCGGCGGCATCGACCGTCGCCGCGTGCTCGACCAGCGGCTGGGCGACGCCGATGCCGCCGAGCGGGCGCGGGTGCAGATCGACCTGGCCTGCGTGAGCGTGCTGCTCGATGCCGGCGCCGGACCTTCCTGGCGCTACTCGGAGGCGGGCACGGGGCTCGTGCTGACGCGATCCGAGGGCCTCGGGGTCGCCAGTTTTCACGCCTTCGTGGCCGGCCTGTTCTCGAGCGATCCGTCGCAGCCGTTGCGGGTCGACGCTGCCGGTCTGCGCCGGCTGGATGCGGCGGCGCTCGCCCGGGCCTTGCAGGTCGATGCAGGCAATCCGCTGGTGGGGCTGGACGGCCGCGCCGCCTTGCTGAACCGGCTCGGCGGGGCCTTGGCTGCGGCGCCGGCGGTCTACGGCACCGACGGCCGTCCCGGCGGCCTGTTCGACCATGCTCTGCGCCGGCGCAGGCCGGTCGCCGACGACCGAGCGGGCCCGCTGCAGGCGCACGACCTGCTCGTCACCTTGCTCGACACGCTGGCAACGGTCTGGCCCACCGGAAACGCGCTCGACGGCCTGCCGCTCGGCGACTGCTGGCGCCATGACGCGGTGCCCGGCCCCGGCGACAGCGCCGGCTGGGTACCGTTCCACAAGCTCTCGCAATGGCTCTGCTACTCGCTGCTGGAGCCGTTCGCATGGGCCGGCCATCCGCTCGCCGGCCTCGATGCCCTGACCGGCTTGCCCGAATACCGCAACGGCGGCCTTCTGATCGACACGGGCGTGCTGCGGCCGAGGGATCCGCAATTCGCAGCCCGCCGTCATGCCGTCGGCGATGCCTTCGTCGTCGAGTGGCGGGCCCTCACCGTGGCCCTGCTCGACGAGCTGGCGCCGCGCGTGCGTCACGCTCTCGGCGTGCCGCTGGAGCGAATGCCGCTCGCCTGCGTGCTGGAGGGCGGAACCTGGGCCGCCGGGCGGGCGCTGGCACAGCGCTTGCGCGCCGGCTTGCCGCCGGTGACCGTCGTCAGCGACGGCACTGTCTTCTGAGCGCGCCGACCGACGACCACCACTGCCAGAGCCCGCATGAACAACGTCCACCTCATCGATCACCCGCTGGTCCAGCACAAGCTCACGCTGATGCGCCGCAAGGACGCCTCGACGGCGAGCTTCCGCCGCCTTCTGAACGAGCTGGCGACGCTGATGGCCTACGAGGTCACGCGCGAAATGCCGATGCAGGAGATCGAGGTCGAGACGCCTCTCGAGACGACCGTCGGCAAGGTCATCGACGGCAAGAAGCTGGTGTTCGTCTCGATCATGCGAGCCGGCGCCGGCATCCTCGACGGCATGCTTGCGGTCGTTCCCGGTGCGCGGGTCGGCCACATCGGCCTCTACCGCGACCCGAAGACGCACACCGCCGTCGAGTACTACTTCAAGATGCCTTCGGAGATGCACGAGCGCGACGTGATCGTGGTCGACCCGATGCTCGCAACCGGCAACTCGGCCATCGCCGCCGTCGACCGCCTGAAGGAAGTGCGGCCGCGCTCGATCAAGTTCGTCTGCCTGCTCACCTGTCCCGAGGGCCTGAAGGCGATGGGCGATGCGCATCCCGACGTGCCGGTCTACACGGCCGCCATCGATCGCCAGCTGAACGAGCACGCCTACATCGTGCCCGGCCTCGGCGATGCCGGCGACCGGATCTTCGGCACCAAGTGAACGTCCCGTTTCCCACCCAAGAGGAGAACCCCGCCATGACCATTCGTTCCACCGCCCGCCGCCTGGCGCTCGCCGCCGCTGCGCTCGCCCTGGCCGCGCCCGGCCTCGCCTTCGCCCAGGCGAAGATGAAGGTCGCCGCCGTCTACACGGTGCCGTTCGAGCAGCAATGGGTCGGCCGCCTGCACAAGGCGCTGAAGGCTGCCGAGGCGCGCGGCGAGATCGAATACAAGGCGAGCGAGAACGTCTCCAACGCCGACTACGAGCGGGTGATGCGCGAGTACGCCACCGCCGGCAACCAGCTCATCGTCGGCGAGGCGTTCGCCGTCGAGGCCGCGGCGCGCAAGGTCGCCAAGGACTTCCCGAAGACCATGTTCCTGCTCGGCTCC